>JAHDBF010000080.1:9591-16537 GCA_020630525.1 Saprospiraceae bacterium | reverse complement strand
TAACTACAAAATATAACAACAAAAATTGTTGATGCTACCCAAATTTTAAGACATATGCATACTGAAAGTATATTGATATAAAATATTAAGCTAGATAGTATAGATTAGATATCTACTAGCCTAATCACTTAGCATTTTCATAATGCTTACTTCCCAATCTTATCATGCCAATCCAATATTCCACCAAGCACATTTCTAACATTGGTAAATCCAGCACTGTTTAGAAATTCCTTAGCGTTTCCACTTCTAGCTCCTGATCTGCAATGGATGATAACTTCTTTCTCTTTATATTCTTCTAATTCTGGAATAGCAGCGATTAGATGTCCAAGCGGGATAAGCTTTGCATTTAAATTTGCTTCTTGGTATTCGTGTGGTTCTCTTACATCTAAAAACAAAAATTCATCATTAGAATCTAATTTTGCTTTTAGTTGTAAAACGTCTATATCTTGATTTTTTAGTAATTCCATTATTGACAATATTTTGGTTTTTCTTGGCTTATGGTAACACTGATTGGCGCACCTCTTGCGATGGTACTATTGATGTTATAGCCTGGATTTTGATTTATAATATAGGCAGTTTCAGGATTTGTGATTTCTCCTTCTTCTAATACGCTTCCTAATTTTAATTTGTTGTTGTCTAATATAAATTTGGCGATATTTAGGGTTTTGCATTTTAAGTCTGGAATTTCTGTTTGACCACCTTCTCTCTTACTCAAAACAAATTGTAATTCGCCACCTTTTTCTATGTTTACATTTTTGGCATTTCCACTTGGGCTGATGATTCTCTTACCATTATACCAAACTTCAAGAATATGGTCTGGTTCGCCAGGATCATAGACATAACCTTTAATTTTACTTTCGATATCGAGATAAGAAAGTTCTCGCTTTTTGCTTTCATAATCCATTCCATAAAGTGCAGGTAGATTGTTTAGGTCTAACACATCTGCATTGTACTTAGAAATGGTGACATAGATTTTTCTATTTTCTTTAACCTTGGAATAGGGTTTTGGATTTTGATCTAGTATTTCTCCACCAGGTTTTCCTACCACATGAATGGAGTCATTGACGATAAGCACAAAACTTTTGTCTTCTGCATCTTCGGTAGCTTCTGTAAATGATGTGCCAATATAATCTGGCAATTCTAATTTCTGACCATGGTTGGTATAACTCTGTAGCCAGAACATCACACCTCCGATTATTATCGCTAGGATAATGAACATCAGAAGAATATTAAGTAAAAATTTTTTAACAGTCACAGTTCAAATTTAAAACTAAACTAAGGATTTGCAAGACTTATTATCTAATGCAAAGTTTAAAATTCCATCGATAAAATCCAATGGCTTATAATTATTTATCGCAGCTTGATGAAAAATACATGTCGCTGGCGTCATTCCAGGAAGGCTATTTATCTCAATAATGATCGTTTCGACAGTGTCTTCATCGAATATCCTCACGAAAGCATCAATCCGTGCATAGCCTTGAACATTCAATATTTTTGCTGCTTTTTCAAAATCTCTTTTTACTTGAGATGCTATTTTTTCATACGAAGATTTATCCCAACCAAATCTTGCTGGCGTTATATTCTGTCCTTCACCAGCGAGAAACTTTTCCTCCAAGCTCAATATTTCACCAGTAGCCAATGCTTCTGATGGCTCAAAAATTTCATAAGATATTTCGCCGTCTTTTAAATGAGTAAGCAATCCACCAGTGATTTCCATGAATTGTTTTGCTCCATTAGCAGTGATTAATTTTTCAACTAAGACTTGCTTTTTAAATGGAAATTCTTCGTTTAATTTTAATCCAAGATTTTCCCTCCATTGATTTTCGGAATCATCAGTCCTGAATATTCCAATCAAGTAATTTTCTAATTGCAATTTAGATTTTATGATTTGGACAGCCGAACTACAACCATCGTCCACTGGCTTCAAGATAAACGGAAATTCAAATTTTGAAAGTATGTCTTGTATCACTTCGCTTGGCGAATGTTGATAATCATTTAAGTTAACCAACATCTGGTCCGTTACTTCAAATCCATTGGCTTTTAGCTTTTGGAGTGTTGTGTATTTATCAATGGTTGTTGAAGCACTTTCCGGAGGAGAACCGTTGTAAGGGATGTTTAATGCATCAAGCTTAGCTTGTAAATTTCCATCTTCTCCTGGTCGACCATGTAGTGCTATGAATACACCATCGACCATATTGCATAATGATGTTAAATCAACCTTTTGTGGTGCAGTTACCATCGTAGCATCACCGTATTTTTCTAAAATGTCTTTATTGGTTGTTTTTAAATCTAAGATTAGTGGATGGATTTTAAAATTCAATATTTTATCCCTGATGTCATCGGCATTATCTTTTAAAACCAAGTTGATCGGAATCTGATACAAGGCAAAATTATTTTCATCTCCTAAAAGGAAAAGCGGAATAGGGTCATATTTTTCTGAACTAGCCAACTTTTCATAAATGTTCCTTCCGCTTTCTACTGATATATGCCTTTCTGAAGAATATCCACCGAATATTACCCCGATCTTTTTTCTTTTAGTAGCGTTGCTATCTTGACTATTTATTAATTTATCAAGCTGGTCGATTAACAATTGTGTTTTGTATCCGTAAACACCGCTATTTATTCTTTCGGTTAATGAAATTCTGATGATATAAGTTAGAAACTGAGAAGGATTTAATCCAAGCTCGGCTGCTTGATGAAAAAAGAATGAGGATGGCAACATGCCTGAGGTCGTGTTCGGATCATTAAGATAGATTGTACCGTCTTTTTTGATGAATCCATCAATTCTAGCATAAGTGTCAAACTGGAACAACTCCATTAATTTAATGCTTTCTTGTTGTATTCTTTCTATATCAGAATTTGGTAGATCTATTGGCGTAAGCTTACGACTAAGACCAGGAAGATATTTCGAACGGTAGTCGTATACTTCGCCACCTTTTAATATTTCTGTTGGTGGCAATGCACTGAGTGAGTTGTCTTCTTTTCTAAGAACAATGGTAGAAAATTCTCTTCCATCAATAAATGCTTCTACAAGCACTTTGTTTTCTGTTTGCAATGCTTTTAGAATTGAATCTTTTTGTGCTTTGCTTCTTTGGTCTAATGATGAAATTAAATCTTCTGGATGATAGATGATCTCATCTTCGATCATTAGCGGATATCCAAGACCGTTTCTAATGTCACTTAGTTCTTGTATGTAATTTACTTTGTTAATATGATCTAATGAATTCCAATCATTCGCCGAAATGTGTTCTATAAAAAATGATTTATTTATCGCTTGATTAAATGTGCTTTTATCTGCTTTGTTAAGTATTGAAACACCGATAGAAGATCCTTGATGTGCAGGTCTGATGACCAATGGAAATCCAACCTCATTTACTGCTTTTTGAAAGTATTGTTCTTTATTTTTCTTCCATTCATTTTTAGAAATAATAAAACTTTCAGGAGCATCAAATCCAGCAATTTTCATCCAATCTTTTTGAATGCCTTTGTCTATTCCTAAGGAGGAAGCATAGATTCCACTTCCTGTATAAGGGATTTTTAAAAACTCTAGTAGACCTTGGATTTGTCCATCTTCACCAGAGCAACCATGCAATGATAGAAAAGCAAAATCAATTGTTTTTGAGAGTTTTTCTAATGCTATTTCTGTACCAATTTCATTTAGATGTTTACTATATTCCTCGTCAGAAGTTAAATGTAAACTCTCGATATATACTTGGAATCTGCTTTCTTTTTTGGATAGTAAATTCGCTGCTGGATAGAAGTCTCGGATCGTCCCTTTATAGATGTTTTCCCAATTTAAAATAACCATTTTATTATTGGAATCTACAAAAATTGGAATGGCTTCAAATAGAGATTTGTTTAGATTATCATATACTGTTCTACCTCCTGCAAAAGAAATTTCTCTTTCTCTAGAAGAACCACCAAAAAATATCCCAACTTTGACTTTATTCATTGCGTAAAAAGTAATAAATAGCTATTGTAAAATGAAAATGCTGAATCGCGCAGGCTGGATTAAAAACGTCCACAAGATATTAATAATTATAATAATACGACAAAGATTCCTTGATGCATAAAGAAATACTTAAGCTTTCTATACCTAACATATTAAGTAATGTATCGGTTCCAATGATTTCTACCGTTGATACTATGTTGATGGGGCATTTATCGGGTTTACATCTAGGTGCCGTTGGAATTGGAGCGATGGTTTTTAACTTTATTTATTGGAATTTTGGGTTTTTACGGATGGGTGTCACCGGTATGACTGCGCAGGAGTTTGGTAAAAAGAATGAGGGAGAGCAAATACATCTTTTGTTAAGGGCTGCTTTTATTGCCTTAATGATAGGAGTGACACTTATAGTATTGGTTACTCCGATAGAATCAATTGCAATGACATTAATGAATGTATCCCAAGACCAAATGCCTATTGTTAGCGAATATTTTAGGATAAGGGTTTTGGCTGCTCCAAGTTCTTTGCTTGTTTACGTTATGATGGGATGGTTTTTGGGTATGCAAAATGCGATTTTCCCTTTGATAGTTACCATAGTAATTAATATTGGAAATGCATTTTTAAGTTACTATCTAGTGACTCAATTGCAATGGGAAATAGGTGGTGTTGCATGGGGAACGGTGATTGCACAATATTTGGGCTTGTTTTTAGCATTATTTCTATTTACTCAAAAGTATAAGCCATTGTTTCGACATATAAAAACTGCTTTGATATTAAAGAAAGAAGCGTTAACTAAGTTCTTAAGTGTAAATGTGAATATCTTTATTCGGACTGTTGCATTGACTTGTTCATTTGGGTTTTTCTATAGTCAGAGTTCTGCTGGAGGCGAAACGATTTTGGCTGTGAACGTTATTTTGATTCAGTTGTTAAATTGGATGTCATATGGGATTGATGGATTTGCCTATTCTGCCGAAAGTATGGTGGGTAAATACAAGGGAGCAGATGATGAAAACAGCGTTTATAAAGCCATAAAATTGGCATTTACTTGGGGTTTTGGATTCGCTATAGTTTATAGTGCTTTAAACTTATTTTTCTTTGATCCGATTATTGCTTTTTACACCAGTGATGAAGAAATAATAAATGCCTCTTTGAAGTATAGATATTGGATGGGATTATTCCCAATTATCGCTTTTGCGTGTTATATCTGGGATGGAGTTTTTATCGGTTTGACGGCGACGATTGCGATGCGAAATACCATGTTGTTTTCTTTTATCATTTTTATAGGTAGTTATTATCTGTTGTTAAATTTTTATGCGGAAAATGCCATTTGGATGGCTATGATGTTATTTTTATTTGTTCGTGGCGTTGCGCAAAGTATTATTTTCGCAAAGCAAAAATTAAATATGGTGTAGTATGAAAGGGAAGTTTGGTTTTACATTGATATTTTGGATATTGACCGTGATTGTGTTACTATTGGTTTTGTATCCAATACACATAACGTTAGGTGATAAATATCAATTTTATACAGAGAATATTGCTTTTATAATAATAGCCATTACGTTTAGTAGATTTATTTTTTTGACTAAGTTCCATTGGTTTTCGCACAATACCTATTTTAAAATATTTTGGATTTTTGGAGTTATTCCTGTGTTTATGTATTTGATCGATAGTATGTGGGATTTTCAAGAATTTTTAGATATTGATGGAATCCAGAGCATTATGTCAACGGTAAATCAAGCAGATCAATTGGGATTGGCAAAATATATTAGAGCAGAAATGACCTTGTTTTGGGTGGGTGCTATGATTTCTACAATAGCACTACCGATGAGAATGATAAACTCAATTTGGCGATTGAGAAATAGAGGAAAAGTATAAATTGTAAATGATAAAATTGTAGCATAATGAATGCAGTAAAAGAGTTTAACGACTATAGAGAAAAAATGAATGATCGAATCCTAGGACAAGACAATAAAGTCCTAAAACGATTTTTTAGCTTAGATCATCAGACTTATGCAGAAGGTGCTTTGTCTGAGAAGACTAAAGAACTTTTGGGCTTGGTAGCGTCTATGGTTTTGAGGTGTGATGATTGTATTAAATATCACCTGGAGACGTGCCACAAACTTGGCGTTACTACTGAGGAAGTTTTTGAATTATTTTCAGTTGCCAATTTAGTGGGTGGTTCTATTTGCATACCACATACACGTCGTGCTGTAGAATATTGGGATGAATTGGCATCCGTTAAGGAATAATTAAATTCTGATTTTATACTTTCCTAAAGTACAGATTTTTCGATTAGTCAATAAACAGATTGATTATGAAAAAGGTGTATTTATTTAGTTTACTATGTTTGTTAGCTTGTGAAAAAGATACTTTATCCGTAGATAGATTAGTGGGAAAGTGGCAAATCTCCGAAAACATGTTCGGTGAAAATGTTGAAGCAGTTTTTGAAAAATCTTATGGTGATAAAACCATAGAATTTTTTGAGGATGGGACTGTTCAGTCCAATGGTTCTCTTTGTTTTAATGATGTTGTCGATTCGGGTTCTTTAGACACAGGAACTTATTCTCTAACTACGAATCTAATCTCCTCTAGTTGCAATTTTGTCGCAGGTGCTGCTGAATTTTCATTGGAAACAGATGACGAAGGATTAGAAGTTTTACAAATAAGTTATGACTGTTCATTGGTATGTCGTCAGCGGTTTAGGAAGGTTAATTAAGTTCAAAATATTAATCAAAGTATTGAACAGATAATTGTTTTATCTTTATGAACAATTAAATGATATTTATGAAAAAATCTAAAATCACTGCGCTCTTATTGAGCATTGTTTTTCTATTTTCTATGATTACAACGATGAGTTCTTGCAAGGTAAAAGAAGGATGTGAAAGTTCAGAAAAGATTGCCAATGCACATTTAGATAAGCACGGAAATTTTAAGACTAAAAGAGGCAAATCTTCTTTGTATGGTAAGAAGAGAAAAAAGAGAATGGGCGGTGGAAAATAG
>JAHDBF010000080.1:0-9491 GCA_020630525.1 Saprospiraceae bacterium | reverse complement strand
AGATCATCATCAGGCGTGATTTGCCCAATTTTTTTTAAGCTAGTGACAACTAGAAATATCGCTAAACCAGGAAAAACAGCCAACCACCACGCTGGCAAATAACTCCTAGAATCACTGAGCATTGTCCCCCAAGATATTGTTCCAATCGGTAATCCTAATCCTAAAAAAGATAAAGTTGCCTCTGCTAAAATGGCCCCAACAAAACTATAAATAAGATTAACCAATAACGGTTCTTTGATATTAGGTAAAATGTGATTTTTAATCAAGTTGAAATTTCCAATTCCTAAACTCTCTGCACCAATTATATAATTGTTAGATTTTATTTTTAAAATCTCTCCTCTGATCAATCGCGTAATAGAAGGCCACCTCAAAATACTAATGATGATAACGACATTCCAAATGCTTCTTTCTGCAAAGAATGACAATAAAAATATCAAAAGAAACATCGCTGGTATCGACCTAAATATTTCTATACACTTAAGTATAATCGTATCAAATGGGATAGCAATTTTGTAACGGGTTAAAATCTGAAAACGATAAATAAGCATAGAAACTAATCCACCAATAACCAGAAGCAACAGTGTTGAAATATCAGAATAGATAATATTAAAAACAATAAATAAATTAATTGCCAAAAGCAAAAGAAACGCTGGTAGTGAAAAATATACTTTATTGTCTCCAATATATCCCGAAACAAAACCTAGAAAACTACCAACAGTAAATGCAATGATGCTAGAAAAAAAACCGATAACCAAAGAAACACTTGCTCCATTCCATAGCCCCATAATGACATTTCTTCCAAGTTTATCTGTGCCCAAAAGATATGAAAATGATTGGAACGGTGAGTCGTATATGTTGTTCAAGTTTATATTTTTTGACAAGCTATTAGCGTCAAGTAAATAACCTGTCAAACCCAAAAGTAAGTAAAGCAAAATACAAGTTTTTGCCCATGAAAATTTTGATATGTTTTTTATAAAATTCAATTTAACCTAGGATCTATTTTTTCATAAAGGACATCTGCCAATAGGTACGAAACCATTGTAACTATAGCAATCAATAGTATGCATGGTAAAAGTATATTCCAATCAGAAAGTAAAATTGATTTGTATATTAATCTCCCAATCCCAGGTATATTAAAAATAACCTCTGTGATTAGTGAACCAGTAAAAATGCTCGGTAAAGAATTGGTAAAAATTGTTACCAATGGGAACGCAGCATTTTTAAAAGCATGATTTATTATAACTTGTCTTTGGGTTAATCCTTTTTGTCTTGCAGTTGTAATATATGGAGCGTTCATTTCTTTACTAAGATTACTAGACAATAAGGCTGAAATATAACCTGCGGAATGAAGAGAAATACATATACAAGGTAATAGTAAAACTTGTATGAATTTCAATAATGATCCACTAGAAATTGCAAAATCTGCATCTAGCGGAGATGGGAAAATATGCAAAAATTTCCCATAATGACTGGTAGTAAAAAACACAACAAGTAGCGTTCCAAACCAAAACAACGGTAAGCTGTATACGGTATCTAAAGCAAGCTGTAAATATTTCCAAATTTGATTACTACTGATGTGACTCATAAGTCCTATAAATAAGCCAATACCGTAACTAAAAATCAATGATAAAATACTTAAAGATAAGGTCCATAATAATGCCGAACTGATTTTTGAAACAGTTAATTGTCCATCAATAATTGATCTTGTTTGTAAGCTAAAAAGATTGGCTATCCACTGATGATATTGATTATTGATCCCACTCCATTTTATTTTAGGGAAAACATATAAAGCACTTTTGTTTTTGGCAATAGACGTTAATGCCATTGCTGCAGTAGAATAGTTTTTTTCTTTTAATTGTTTAATTGCAGACTGATAATTCTTTTTTAAGACTAGACTTATAATTGTGTTTCTAAAAGAAATATTTTTAGGATCGGTAAGACTTTCATCATTGATAAAATCTTGAATAGCATTCCAATCACAAGATGATTTTAAAAGTGATTTCGCAAGCCGTTTATTGTTATAGTTTGTAATATAGTTTAGTGTATCTGGATAGTGACTTGGCGTAATAGAAAAATAGAATTGTGGTTTATCTAATCCCAATTCTTTTGCAACTGTTTTGTAGGTTGCCTCATCTATGTTAACTGTTGAGTTTGAGTCACCAGACTGGAAGTTAATTGTTTGCTCTACGATGTCATTCGGAATATTCTGCTTTAGTATGAAAATGATAATCGAAATAGCGAATATACTCGGAATAAGTAAAATGATACGCTTGAAAAAATGACTTTTCATGTATCATTTTGCTTTAAAAGTATTCGCTAGATAACCAGGACTTTTGCTTGTTACAGTGCCAGAGATTGATTCGCTAAATACAAATTTATCTTGTGGCGCATACAAGAATATACATGGATATGCATCATTGATTATTTCTTGCATTTCCTTGTATTCGTCTAATCTTTCATTGGCGATGACTTCATTTCTAAGTTCGTTAATGAGACTATCCATCACTGGAGAATTAAATGCCAATGTGTTTGTTCCTTTTTCTTTTATGTTGTCACTATGCCACCTATTGTATGGGTCATCTGCTGTGTGAGATTGTCCTTCAGCAAGTGCTGCCATTTGATAATTGTAGTTATAGAGATTTTCAGACCTCATCCGACGTATATCTTTTGGCGTTATAGTTATTTTTATTCCTGCTTTTTCTGCATTTGATTGCAACAATAGAGAAATATTTTTGCCTAATTCACTTCCTGTGATTAGTAAATCTAATTCTAATTCTGTCAATGAACCTTCTATAGTTTTATCTACAGTTCCGTTATTATTACTGTCAACCCAACCATCATTTTTAAGAATCGTTTTGGCCTCTTCAATACTGAATTTTACTGGTGTTGGATCTTTATAATAGTATGGTTTTGCTGGATGGAAAGGTCCCGAAGTCTCTGTACCATATCCATTTTCTAATTTTTCGATAACCTCTTCTTTGTTGATTAGGTGATTAAGCGCTTTTCTAACTTCAATGTTTTTTAATATTTTATCTTGATTATTTAATGCAAAATAAAGGTATCGCAATATATCAACGGTTTGGAAAGATGCGTTGGGTAATTCTTTCTTGAGGTCGTCATAGTTTGCTGCTGATAACCCTTTAATAATGTCTAGTTTTCCATCTTTAAATGCACTCATTGCTAAGTTTAAATCAGGTATAATTCTAAAATTTATAGATTGAAAATTCGCTTTTAAAAATGGGTTGTCATCTTCATTTGCTCCCCAATAGTTTTCTTTTGCACTGATAGATAGTGATTGTTCTTTATTCCAATCTTTTAATTCATAAGGTCCATTGGTTAAAAACTGATCTGTATAAAATTTTGGATCATTAAATTCTTCAATAAACTTAATGTCGAGACTGTCTTTGTTTTCCGAATTTACATTTTCAATTTCTGAAACAGTAAATTTATCTAAGTATGAAGCATTAGTATAATTGTGTTTTGCCAATATGTATATGGTAGAAACTAGCTCTAATCCAAGCATATAATCCTTATCAATATAAACTTTAAATTTTTTAGGATTGTCTTTATCAACAATGACATCTTTAAAGTAATCAAAATAACTCTTTAATAGCCTTGGACTTGTCGCAGGATGTTTTACTGCTTTGATGGTAAAAGCATAGTCTATACCAGTAATGTCTGTTCCATCAGACCATTTTGCTTCTGGCTTAAACTCCATGCTATAACTTATTGTTTTGTCATCAACTACCTCAGCTTGTGGTATTTTGTTAATTAAGATTGGGTATAGCTCTAGCGTTTCTGGATGATAATCTGCAAGTGGCAATACAAGATATTGGTAAACTTCTCTGGCTACAGACCGACTGTCGTATATAGGATTTAACCTTTCGGGATCTTTTTTTAACTGAATGTTTATCGCTGTTTTGCTAGAAGTTTTTTTCTCTTCTGTGCATGAATATAATGATGCAATTATAAACAGGCCAAATAGGCATTGGGTGATAAAATTTCTGAACTGCATAAATATATTTTAATAATTTAATTAAAGATAGCAAACAATTTTTGGCTGAGCTTATTATAACTGGGATTAAACATACATTTTACTCGTTGTTTTGATAGCGTAGATTTCAAAAATGAGTCATTAAATAAAGAATATTCTGATGAAAAAGAAAATATTGATTACAGGAGGAACTGGACTTATTGGTTCTAGAATGATAGAGACTTTTGATCCAGAGGAATATTCCTTTAATATTCTAACACGTTCAAAAAAACAAAATTTTGGAAATGTCCATTATTTTCAGTGGGATTTGGATGAGATGACCCTTGATAGAAAAGCATTACAAGATGTTGATACAATCATTAGTTTAGCTGGAGCGGGAATAGCAGATAAGCGTTGGACAGAGCATCGAAAGAAAGTCCTTATCGAGAGTAGAGTAAAAGGGAATACGTTAATCGCTAAATCACTAAAAGAATCTGGAATTAGTGTCAATACAATAATTTGCGCTTCAGCGATTGGATATTACGGTGACCGTGGAGCAGAGGTTTTAACGGCTGACAGTGCACCTGCAAAAGAAGGATTTTTGACAGAGTGCTCTGTTTTATGGGAAGATTCTGCATTAGCACTAAAGCCTTTTGCAAATCGACACAGCATATTACGAATCGGTATTGTATTAAGTACTAAAGGTGGCGCTTTAGAAAAAATGTTATTGCCTTTAAGGATAGGAACTTCAGGATATTTTGGAAATGGAAACCAATATTACTCTTGGATTCACATTGATGATTTGGTAAATGTCATTCGGACAATAGAAAAAAATAAGGCTTATCAAGGAATTTTTAATGGAGTAAACGAAAATCCATTACCATTAAAAACATTCGCGAAGCGTATCAAAAATACTTACTTACCTGTAGCAATAGCAATGCCTATCCCAACTTTTGCCCTAAAGTTGGCAATGGGAGAAATGACCAATATGCTAACCAATAGCACAAGGGTAATGCCTGATAAATTAACCTCTCTAGGATTTAAGTTTCAGTACAATGACTTACAAAAAGCAGTAAATGATCTTGTAAAAAGAAAAATTTAAGATTCAAAAACCTCTATGGTCTTGTTGGCTCTTATTAGGTCTGTGAACTTACCTTTAAACCTTGTAGCTCTTACCATGTGATTATCTATCCAGTGGTAGTTTCCGCCACGTGGTTTTCCCATCAATAGACCATGATACTTAAAGTTATACTTGTCTAACCAAGCTTCTGTAACTTCTCTATGATCTTCAGTTCTCGAAGTGAAAAAAGTGATAATATGACCTTCATCATACCATTTGTTTACAATTTCTAATGCATCTGGGTATAATTCTGCGGTTACCATCCTTTCTGGTTCTTCGTTTGGGATGTCATCACAGATAGTTCCATCAATGTCAATTAAGAAATTTCTTACTTCATCAGAAAGCACAGGACTTAGCGTTTTTCCATCTTCTCCGACAAGTTTTTTTAGTTCGTGCTCTTTATTTGCCATCTTCACTTTTTTAAATGATCTGCAAAAGTAAACTAAAATGCGATAAACTGCATCGGATCTAGTGCATTCCCATCATACCAAAGCTCAAAATGTAGGTGTGGTCCCGTGGTTTGCTCTCCAGAATTACCAATAATTGCAATCGCTTCTCCTGCTTCTACGTAATCTCCTGTCTTTTTTAACAATGCTGAATTGTGTTTATACATTGAGATAATATTGTCTTTGTGTTGCACACAAATGGTGTTTCCGGTATCAATAGTATAGTCAGAACTGATGACAACTCCATCCGCAATACTTGCAATAGGTGCATTTTTTACTGATACAATATCTATTCCCAAATGATCCAGCGACCGATCAAAACCAGCAGAAATTCTTCCTTTTACTGGAGATAAATAGTGCAGCATTTTTGACCTAATATTGGTCAAAGTATTATCTGGAATATCATTTTGTGTCACATTTTTATCCGTATTTTCTAGTGCTACTTTTTGTGGATTAGCTTGTAAGACTTCATTTTTATCTCCATTTATCATTCCTAATAAACCATCGATGTAAGTATTTTGCTCTAAAATCAGTTGCTCCATATCTACGACTTGCGCATTTAACTCAACAAAATGACTGTGGTTGGCAATATCAGTATTTCCAAAAACCAGTTTTCTAACTGGATGTAAATACAGTAATCCTATGGTTATTGTGGCAGAGATTAAGAAAAAAAGTAGACAAAACAATATCCCACGCAGCCAAGAATACTGGAATGTGCTTAATTCTTTTAAGCTACTATTGTCTGCTATAGAAACTTTATATTTTTGATTAAGATTTTGCCAAATTTTGCCACGTTTTTCTAATCTTTCACTCATATGATGAATTTTTTTAATATAAAGTATGTTAAAGGCAACATAATTGTAATATTTAAAATAATTTTGTCAATTTTCAGTTATGTAGGTTGATGTCGTTTTGTTAGACAACATAAGCTGTTTGCACTAATTACAAAAATATTACAACGTTGAATATATTAAGGCTTAGTATCGCTTTTCTTCTATCTATTTCAATTTTTTCTTCATGTGTTACTGTGAAGAAAAAAGGAGAAGTTAGTGGATTTAAAAAGTTTTATCACAATACCACTGCTTATTATAACGCATATTTCAATGCGAATGAGCTGATGGAAGCTTCTATGTTAAATATGCAAGCTTCCAATGTAGATAATTATAGTCAGATTTTAGATGTATATGATTATACCAATCTCCAAAACCCAAAATCTGAAGCAGCAAATCTTGATAAAGCTATAGAAAAAGTGTCACGATCTGCCTCTTTACATAGGCAAAGCCAATGGGTAGACGACTGCTATGTCGTTATCGGTAAAGCACAGTTTTACAAACAAGATTACGAAAGTGCCAAGGAGACATTCCAATTTATGGAAGAAGAATTTGATCCCAAAAATCCTTATGGGTCTAATTATGATTTTGGAGAAAATAAAACTGCTGCTCAAAAAAGAAAAGCAAAAAAACGACTAGATAAGCAAAGAGATAAGGAAAAAGCTGAAGAAAGGAAGGAAAAAGATAAAGCCAAAAAAGAAGAAAGAAAAGAAAGAGATGATGCCAAAAAAATAAAAGAAAAAGAAAGAAAAGAAAAAGAAAAGGCAAGAGCTGCTGAGAAAAAAGCAAGAGACAAAGCTAAAAAACAAGCCATGAAAGATCGTAAAAAAGGAAAACGATCTACACCTACTACAAATACAACTGCTCCTAAGACAGAGAATCCACAAACTAATCAAGAGACAACAAAAACTGATACGAAAAAAGATGATAAGTTGTCAGAGGAAGAGCAAAAAAAAGCTGACGAGGAAAAGAAAAAAGAAGAAGAGGAAAATGCCAAAAAATACAGACACGAACCAGCATATTATTCTGGATTATATTGGTTAGCGCGTACCAATATCCAAAGAGAAAATTACTCTAGTGCAGAGTATAATCTCAATAGAATCATGGGTTCCGAAGCTAGTGAGGATGTAAGAAGAGGCGTGCCGGCTGCAAGAGCACAAATGTATCTCAAAAAGAAAGAGTACGACAGCGCACTTACAGCATTAGAGGAAGCGATAAGTGTATCGAAAAGTGGAAAAGACAAAGCCAGATACGCATTTATCAAAGCGCAAATTTTTGAACGCATGGGAAATTCTACTTCGGCATTTAAAGAGTTTGCTAGATGTAAATCATTTAAGCCACTATTCGAAATGGAATTTTATGCCATTTTAAATGAGATAAAACTTTCAAAAGAAGTAGGGAAATATACCACTAAAAAAGCCATTAACAAGATGGAAAAAATGCTTGTTGATGAAAAATATAAAGAGTATGCAGGACCGATCCATCATGCAATCGGAGACTTGCTATTAAAAGATGGAGATATTGAGGGAGCATTGGCCGCTTTTAAACTTGCTGCATCTAACGGTAGTGGTAGTAATGAAGTGGATTCTTATTATCAGTTGGCAACCTTGTATTATAACAATGAAGAATATGCAGACGCTAAGGAATATTATGATAAAACCTTAGAAAAAATGACTAAAACAGATGAAAGATATGCTGAAGTAAAAAAGCTTTCTGGTAGCCTGAGTCAAATTGCAACTGCCATAAATAATATAGCATTGCAAGATAGTTTGCTAAGATTAGCAGAGCTATCTGATGAAGAATTAATTGTTATTGCCGAAGCTCAATTGCAAAATGAAAATAATACCCAAGAAGTTGTTATCGATGCGCCTACTCAAAGAGGATTCAATAGAGGATTTGGTTCTGGTGGAAGTAACTTTTTTGCCTATAATCCATTGGCAATAAATCAAGGTAAAGTAGAATTTAATAGAACATGGGGCGAAAGGGTATTGGAAGACAATTGGAGAAGATCTAACCGTCCAGAAGCTTCTTCTAATTTTGATGAAGAGGAATTTGATATTACTGAAGCCGAAGATGTAAGTATCTCAAAAGAAGATTTTGCAAAATTTAAACAAAAGCTTCCACTTACAAAAACTGACAAAGATTTTGCTAATATAAAAATCCAAGAAGCGATGTATGAACTTGGAATCTTATACCGAGACAAAATTCAGAATTATGAAAAATCTGCCAGTGTGCTAGAAGAGTTATTGGTTAAGTTTCCGACGATGAAAGATAAGGATAAAGCTTACTTTTATTTATACTTGGATTATGCAGATATGAATCAATTGTCAGAATCTAATAGATACAAAAAACTCTTGCTAGAGCAATTCCCAGATTCGGAATATACCAAGATTGCCAATGATCCAGATTATACTAGAGCAGTGTTGGCAGAAGAAAATAAATTAGAAAATTTCTACGACCAGACTTACCGTTTATTTAAAAATGACAATCACGATCAAGTGCTTGCTAATGTTGCTGAAGCAGAATCAACGTATGGTGAGGATAATGAATTTCAACCTAAATTTACTTTGCTAAAAGCAATGAGTATTGGAAGCAAAGAAGGAAAAGAAAATTACATTAATGCATTAAATGTAGTTACTAAAAAGTATCCAAAAACTGATGAAGCAAAGCGTGCAAAAGAGATTTTAAGATTTTTAAAAGGAGATAAAGAAGCTTTCGATGCAGTGCTATATGAAGAAGCATCAGAAGCATTTACCTTAGATGCAGAGGCATTACATTACGTTGCAATTATTGTATATAAATTAGGAGGCGATGAAGTAGATAAAGCAAAAATTGATATATCTAAATTCAATAGAGAATTCTTTAAATCGTCTAAGTTACAGATGGTAAATATTTTTCTAAATAAGGATAATGAAAGCCAAATCATCCTAGTAAGGAAATTCTCAAATCAAGCAAAAGCCATGGATTATTACAATACCATCGAGCTTAATAAAGACAAATATATCCAGGGTATCGACTATGACATTTTTCCAGTGAGTCAAAAGAATTACAGAGAAATAGTAAAGCAAAGAAGTGTAACAAATTATCGTCCTTTTTTCGAAAAAGAATATCAGGGGAATTAA
>JAHDBF010000220.1 GCA_020630525.1 Saprospiraceae bacterium | reverse complement strand
TAAGGATATAACTTAGTTTTTTACTTATATACTTTTCCTTCTGATTATCCACTATATTGAATTTATGCTATTCAGAAATCAAATTTTGCTAGATTTGACATCGTTGCTTATATAGTTATATGATGAAATATTTAGATTCTAATTTCGACTCCTAAAAATGTTCTTTGTAAACTTAGATTTGATCCAAAAGCACTAAAACTTTTTTCGGTATCAGTATCAATAATTTTCCAATTTCCATTGATATAACTCAAACCACCATTTCTTAATGTGATTCTAACTTTGCTATTGATATCATAAAACAAACCAAGGTCTACTCCAATGTCTATGAAATTGACTCTTTCTTCTTGGGTTAAAATTTCATCATTAAGTTGTTCCTCTTTTAAAGTAAAGAAATTAATATTTGGTTGAACAAAGAATTTGATTTTACTTTCTGGATTAAAGGTATATCGAGCAAATATACCTCCACCTAACTTTTTGGAATTCCTTGTTAATCGATCTACCGAAGGTTGACCAATAAAGATAGTGCCTTCAGCATCATACTTTGCAAATTGTAATTCCAAAGACAGTCCAATCAATAATTTTGTATTGATCTCTTTACCAATATATGGGGAAAAAGAAAACGATCTATTTTTAATATCATTCAAATTATTGGAATAAACTCCTCCTAAACCACTTATGCTACCAATACTGCTTAATGGATAAGTATTGTTCTGTAGCAATAAGTTCATTGATCCTCCGAGGATAATTGTATTGGTTTTAGTTTCCTCTTGACTGAAGCCAGAAATAGCTATAATTATAAAAACAAATAATGTGATAAGGTTTTTCATTGGTAATTTCGTTTATGGACATGGTATATTTTACAATATAATCATCATCCTTGTTGAGTTAAATTAAGTAATTCAGTGTCTAATTTAAACAAAATTATTTGAAAACACCATCAGTTAGAAAATGACTACCGTTTAGAGAATTACGAATATTTATCTTAATTATGATCCAACCATTACTGGCGTATATCTACTAAGACGATCTGCTTTAATCGCTTCATCAGACAAGTATTCATCAATAGTTTTCAACTTATCCAAAACTCCGTTTGGTGTTATTTCAATGATTCGATTAGCTACAGTTTGCGCAAAATGATGATCGTGTGTGGTAAATAAAACCGTACCTGTAAAATTGATTAATGCATTATTAAAGGCAGTAATACTTTCTAAGTCAAGGTGATTTGTTGGTTCGTCAATCATTAATAAATTTGCTTCCTTCATCATCATTCTAGAGATCATGCATCTCACTTTTTCTCCACCAGAAAGTACATTTGATTTTTTAAAAACCTCTTCTCCAGTAAAGAGCATTTTTCCTAAAAATCCTCTAATGTGTTGCTCATCTTTGATTGGAGAATATTGGCGCAACCAATCCATTAATTCCATTGGATCGTCACTAAAATATTTTTCATTATCAACAGGAAGATATGAAGTGGTAATGGTCTGTCCAAAACTAAAAGTACCAGAGTCTGGTTTTAGCTCTTCATTTAAGATCTGATAAAATGCCGTTGTCGCTAATCCGTCTTTAGAAATTATGGCAATTTTGTCTCCTTTATTTACCCTAAATTCGACGTCTTTAAACAAATATTTTCCATCCAAAGAACAGGATAAATTTTCTATCTCCAGCAACTGATCTCCAGCTTGACGGCTTTGGTCAAAGATGATACCTGGGTATTTTCTTGTAGAAGGCTTTATTTCTTCCAAGTTAAGTTTCTCAAGCATTTTCCTTCTTGAGGTGGCTTGCTTTGATTTAGAAGCATTCGCACTAAACCTATCGATAAAAGCTTGCATTTCTTTACGCTTATCCTCCGTCTTTTTGTTTTGTGCCAATTTTTGTTTTAATGCTAATTGAGACGATTCATACCAGAAAGTATAATTACCCGAATAGGTATTTATCTTACCAAAATCTATATCAACGATATGCGTACATACGGTATCTAAAAAGTGTCTATCGTGAGAAACAACAATGACTGTGTTTTTAAAATTCAATAAAAAATCTTCAAGCCAAGTTACCGTTTCTATGTCTAAGTCATTGGTAGGCTCATCGAGTATTAAAATATCTGGATCTCCAAACAATGCCTGTGCGAGTAGCACCCTTACTTTTTGATTTCCGTTTAAATCCTTAAGTAATTTATTATGATCGCTTTCTATGATACCAATCCCACTGAGTAAAGCGGCAGCAGCAGGTTCTGCATTCCAGCCATCCATTTCTGCAAATTCTGCTTCTAGCTCCGATGCTTTAATTCCGTCTTCTTCTGAGAAATCGGGTTTAGCATAGATAGCATCTTTCTCTTGCATGAGAGACCAAAGCTTTTTGTGTCCCATCATCACTGTATTCAATACTTCAACCTCGTCAAATTCAAAGTGATCTTGCTTCAATACTGCCATCCGTTTTCCAGGCTCTATGGTTATCGAACCGCCAGTAGCATCTTTTACTCCAGAAATGATTTTTAAGAATGTGGATTTACCAGCACCATTTGCACCTATAACGCCATAACAATTACCATCTGCAAATAAGACATTGGCTTCATCAAACAAAACTCTTTTTCCAAATTGGTGGGTAAGATCAGTAACTCTAAGCATGAATATTTATATTAAGCTGCAAATGTAA
>JAHDBF010000079.1 GCA_020630525.1 Saprospiraceae bacterium | reverse complement strand
GACAATCCTGCATTCCAATTTACTAAGCCATTCCACCAAAAAATAAAAAGTGCAATTACAGTATAAACAGAAACGGTAAATAACTTAAGTGCGTTTCCTTCTACTAAATTGAATCTGCCCAGCAACACGATAGACACCACATAAAAAACACCAGTTCCCATCTGAATAAAACCCCCATAAATTCCGAGTATAAAAAATACTGGAGCAACTATCCAAAGGGATGCATGTCCTGTATCAGAAACTTCTCTCAAGAGTTTTTTCGGATTAAAAAGAAGAATAAAAAACAAGAAAACGATTAAAAATTTGAAAACGATTTTAAACTGTTCGTTGCTGACTATGAGTGCAAGATAGATTCCTAATAAAGCACCAATCATCATAAAAATGAAAAACCATTTTCCTTTTTCTAAGTTGAGTTTGTCATTTTTCCAAAAAGTAAAAGTACCAATCATACTAGCGAAGAGTATTGTCATTCTATTGGTCCCGTTGGCCATATTCCCTGGTAATCCCATTAATTCCATCAATATTGAAAGCGTAATGATACTGCCAAAACCTGCAAGCGTATTCATGCCTCCAGCTATTGCACCTCCAAGAAAACCTATTATGATTATCCCCCAATCCATTAATTAATTTCTTGACAGAGTTCTATCAGTACTCCATTTGCTGATTTTGGATGGACAAAACATATCAGCTTATTATCAGCCCCTTTTTTTGGTTTTTCATTTAATAGTCTAAATCCTGCTTTTTTTAACCTATCCATTTCTGCATATATGTCTGTAACGGCAAATGCAATGTGGTGGATTCCTTCGCCCCGCTTTTCTATAAATTTACTTATGGCATTGTCATCATTTGTTCCTTGTAGGAGTTCCACTTTATTTGTCCCAACACGTAAAAAGGAGGTCATAACATGTTCGGATTCTACCAATTCGCGTTTATAAGGTGTTGTGCCTAATAATTGACTGTATATAGATTCTGATGCATCTAGGTCTTTTACAGCGATACCTATGTGTTCTATTTTTTGCATAACATTAAATTTTCTTTAAGAACGTCTAAGATAACAAGTCAATAGTTTTCAGGGTTTATATTTGTACGAATTAGGAAATTCAACTAACAAACTCCTATGAATAAAAAAGCCATTTGGGCGATTGTAATTTTAATGAGTTCCGCTTTAATCGGGATAGCAATAATCCAATTTTTATGGATTAAGTGGCAAGTTGATCTTCAAAAAGAGTCTTTTGAGAGTAATGCAAGAACTGTACTTTTTAGGGTAAAAAATAAACTACACGACGAAGCATCTATTGATAAAATTGATATTCTTCCAATCAATGAAAAATATAAATCGTTTAGTAGTAAGAATAAAACATTGGACAATATAATGAAGTCTATCCAAGATAGACCAGTTGACGAATGGAAAAAGAAACAATGGGCAAGAGAAATTTCCTCTGCACAAAAAAGAAATATTGATGACAAATTAGAGAGCATAAATAAGGATAAATTAAATCAATTTATAAAAGAAGAATTGAATGATTTAGCTATTGATATCGTATACGATTATGGTGTTTTCTCAAATAAAAGCCAGAACTTTATTATCATCAATGACAATTACGTAGCTGGGGTCAGTGGCAATGCCAGCAACGTGGATTTGGATGAAAATACTGGTTTGTATAACTCTCCATATACGATCTCGTTATTTAGTAAAAATGGAGAATCTCCAGGCTCATTTGTCATGTATTATCCCAATAAAACTGGATGGCTTTGGGGAAATGTTTGGCCATCTATGTTGGCTTCATTACTGTTTACAGGATTGATTTTATTCTGTTTTATATATACTATTTATGTTATTCTGAGGCAAAAGAAAGTCTCTGAAATGAAGTCTGACTTTATTAATAATATGACCCATGAATTTAAAACACCGATTGCCACAATATCTCTTGCAACTGACTCAATTCTTAACCCAATAATTATAGACAATAAAGATAAGATCAAACGTTTTGCTGGGATAATAAAGGAGGAGAATAAGCGTATGCTTAATCAGGTAGAGAAGGTTCTCCAAGTCGCAAGGATTGATAAAAAAGATTTTAAACTCAAATTAGTAAAGGTTAATATTCACGAGTTAATAGAAACTGCTGTAAGGAATACCAGCTTAAAAATAGAAAAACGACAAGGATCTATTTCTTGTGATTTAATAGCAATCAATCACGTGGTAGAAGGAGACCAAAATCATATTTCCAATATAATACATAATCTGCTCGACAATGCAGAAAAATATTCTGATGGAAATCCAGAAATCAAAGTAAGTTCGAGAAATGTAAAAGATGGAATAGAATTTAGCATTTCAGACAATGGTATCGGAATGCCAAAAGAGGCATTAAAAAATATTTTTGACAAATTTTACAGGGTTCATACTGGAAATCGGCATGATGTTAAAGGATTTGGTCTAGGGCTTAGCTACGTAAAAGACCTAGTTGTGGCGCATAAGGGAACTGTAAATGTAAAAAGTGAGTTAAATAAGGGAAGTAGTTTTACAATATATTTACCATTTAAACAGTAATGTTAAAGCCTTAATTTAATTATTTATGTGACTTATCGTAAATAATTGCATCCAAATAAAGTAATTTATGGACAAAATGACGAACAACAAAATTTTATTAGTAGAAGATGACATGAACTTTGGTGATGTGCTGAAGTCATATTTAGAGATGTATGATTATGATGTAACCTTGGCAACAGACGGTGAAATGGGGCTTGAAAAATTTAATCAAGATACCTTTGACTTATGTATTTTCGATGTTATGATGCCTAAAAAGGATGGTTTTACATTAGGGAAGGAAATTAGAGAAAAAAATACAGATGTACCTATCATTTTCCTAACAGCAAAAACGCTGAAAGAAGATATTTTAGAAGGATTTAAAGTTGGTGCAGATGATTATATTACTAAGCCATTTAACTCAGAAGAGCTTTTGTACAGAGTACAAGCAATTTTAAAAAGAAGTGGCAAAGGCGGAAATCCAGAAGAAGATATAAAAGAGTTTTTAATCGGTAAATACCATTTTAATTACCCATTAAGGATCTTAAGTTTCAAAGGTGACGATGGCGTGGAAAAAGACAAACTTTCTCCTAAAGAGGCACACTTATTAAGACTGTTCTGCTTGTATAAAAATGATGTTCTTCCGAGGTCTATTGCGTTAACGCAAATTTGGGGAGAAGACAATTATTTTACCGCGAGAAGCATGGATGTATTTGTAACGAAATTGAGAAAGTACATTTCAAAAGATAACCATCTTGAGATCGTAAATATCCACGGTAATGGATTTAGATTGATAGATCGTACCAATGGAGACGTAGACTAAGCTAGGTTTTCGCCAAAATCAAAAGATCAATATTTTATTAAGCAAAGTATTTCTGCATTTTTTCTATATCGCTTTGGATCTGATCTACTACGATATGATAAGCAGCATAGAATCCTTGTTTTGTAGTATTGATTTTTTGCAAATTTCCTTCGACTCCAGATTTATTTTTTTGTAACAAAGCTTTAGCTTCCGCAATTTCTTTTTGCAAAGTTTCAATTTGTTTTTCTTTATTGGCTATGGTTTGCTCTAGTTTAGCCATCTGTTCATTGGTGCCATTAACCACTTTTTCATGTTGGTTACTTAATGCAGATTGGAACTTGTTTTCTTCTACTTTTAGCACTTTTAAATAATGTGAAGCACTGGAAATTAATACTTCAGGTGTTGCACCCATTGTTTTTGCCATGGCAAGAGAGGATTTGAATTTTGTTGCTTCATCCATTTCCATTCCTCCTAAAGATTGTAAGGATTGTTTGTATTCTAAATAGTCGAATCCTTCGATATTATTTTGTTCTATTGCATTTAGTAATCTATTTACAAACTTTTCTTCTGGTTGCCCTTCTCCTTTTTTTGGTATGCTTTTATCGAGTGCTACATTTACTGCATTGGCTGAACTAGGTTTTTCTACTTTTGGAGCTTTTTCTTGTTCGTTTTTTTCGTTTGTTTTTTTTGTAGCGTCTTCATCTTCTACTACAAAAAGAGATTTTAATTTATCAAGCATAATTATAAGTTTATAACTCCAATTTTTTAAAAAGGTAAAAATAACTGCTATTATTCATTACAAGTAATATTTTGTAGTATTGAATTAACAATATTGTGTCTTTAGCACTATAATTAGCCTTAAATATGGTTAATCAGGAATTCTACTATCTTGGTGATAACTTTTGATATATTTGATAACATCATGTTTGTAAACGAGTTCAAAAAAAGAATTAGATATTCAGAAACGGATAAAATGGGATATCTGTACTATGGGAATTATGCTAGCCTTTATGAAATCGGTAGAGTGGAACTCATAAGATCACTAGGAATTACTTATCGCGAAATGGAAGATAAGCACAATGTAATGTTGCCAGTCGTTTCTCTCGAATCTAGATTCTTAAATCCTATCTATTATGATGAACAAGTCACTATAAAGACGATATTATCAGAATTGCCTTCAAAATTAATTTCTTTTAATCACGAGATATATAATCAAGAAAATAAATTGGTAAATAAAGGAATAGTCAAATTGTTTTTTATCGATATGGTTTCTGATAGGAGAATATCAATACCAGAATTTTTATTAACTCCATTGTCAAAATATTTTTAATATCAGTATCCGAGAGTTGAAATATGTCCAATCATTTGTAAAATTTACAAAGCAAAAATCTTTACCAGGATTTAAAGGGGTTCCCATTTATTCTGTTCTGAAGTTTGTTATTGGCGAAGCAACAAAGTATGACATTTCTACTAGAGCAAACTCCATTGCTTACAGTTTTTTTTTGGCAATATTTCCTTCGATAATATTCTTGTTTACTTTGATTCCTTTACTGCCTATTGATTTTGATTTTTTAAATGCTTTTAGTGAATCGACAAAAGATATCCTACCAGCAGAGGCACATAAATATATTTTTTCGGTAGTCAATGATGTGGTTAATATAAATAGGACAGGATTGAGGTCGATAGGATTTTTCCTAGCTGTATTTTTTGCATCATCAGGTATGTTGACATTGATGACAGGATTTGATAAGTCTTACTCTGTGTTTAATCAACGTTCCTTTTTACACAAAAGATTGGTCGCTTTATACCTTACTTTTTTATTGACATTGCTATTGGTGATATCATTAGTATTAATTGTATTTGGTAGTCAAATAGTGCAATATGGAATGAGTTATATTCTAGAAGATATCGCAAATGTCACATTATATTTGTTACGAATAGTAATGACTTTTTTAGTACTATATACTGGATTTACGATTATCTACAGGATCGGACCTTCCTTAAAAGATAAAACAGAATATATCAATACAGGCGCTATTGTAGCTACACTTTTATCTATCTTGACCTCACTAGTTTTTGCCTATTTTGTAAATAAATTTGGTCGATACAACGAACTTTATGGTTCGATAGGGGCATTAATTGTTGTCATGATATGGCTACAATTAAATGCATTTATTCTCATAATTGGGTTTGAACTCAATGTAAGTATTGCAATGGGCTTGCTAGACAATGTAGAGGAATCTGATCACTCTAATGCATCGTAACAATGTGCACCAAATGCAGGATTGCAATAGCATAAAAATACAAGATCAGTATCTCCAGTGTTAGTGATCCGCTGTGCCATATTTGGTGGTATTCTGACAACATCTCCCGGATGTATTGCGACAGGAGAATCATCACCGAGCTCTACTTCGCCAACACCTGCCAGGATATAATAAATCTCTGAAGTATCAATCAGTCGATGCCATTTTGTGCTGATCCCTGGTTCTACTCTCGCCCTTGCTAAGGATTGAGAATTGTCATCAGATTCGTTGAGTAATTCTAAAATATGACATTTTTCCTCCGTAAAAAACTCCTTATGTTCCTCCGAAGATTTAATTATTGGTATAAGTTCATTCATTCTTTTAAAAATCAAAGACAGATTTAAAGATAATCTGTATATTTCACATTATGAAAAAATGGTGGCTTCTAGCTTTTATAATTGCATCTATTGTAGAATTATCATTCATTTTACTGGATTTGCCGTATCGGATGATATCAAAACCATTATTAATGGTTTTACTTTTGGGTTATTATTTACAATCTGATCAATCCAAAAACAAAGTATTTATTGTTGCGCTAATCTTTGCATGGTTAGGCGATGTATTCCTATTATCAAATGGAGAAATTAACTTCATGCTTGGATTAGGGAGTTTTCTATTTATGCAGTTTTGTTACATTTATGTTTTTTATAAACAAACAGCAATTTTTAGAAAAATAGATGGACTGTTTCTCATTGGTGTGCTGCTTTACATATTCTTTTTTCTGAAGTTCTTGTGGCCAAATTTAGGAGAAATGAAAATTCCAGTTATTGCATACGGTCTTGCATTTGGGACAGTTATGGTAACTGCATTTTGGAGACATAAAGGATTCGATGGATGGAAGATATTATTATTTGGAGTAGTATTATTTGTAATATCAGATTCCATAATTGCCATCAATAAGTTTTCGATGCCAATAATTAAAGCAGACTTCTACATTATGTTTACATATATATTAGGTCAATTTTTTATTGTAGAAGGGTACATCCGAAGTAAACAAGCAAAAATATAAACCAAACTTTTATGCTAAATAATACGATTAATATAAATATTCAAGATGAAACAGCTCCTTTAGAATTGGTAATATTAGGGACTGCAAGAGATATTGGTACACCTTTTCAAAGATTTGTCGATCCTGCTAAGTGGGAATCTGACATTGCTCCAGCTCAAGATGAAATTACCGATCCTAAATCTAGAATGCACTTGATGCATGGTACTGCTCCTTTGGAATCAGACCTAAGGAGAGAAAACGATCACTTCGCCAGAGTATTGGCTAAACATAATGTCAAGGTATTCCAACCAATAACCCTTCCTGAAACCAATCAGATATTCACCAGAGATATCGGCTTTGTAATTGACAATATTTTTATTAAGTCAAATATGGGAACGCATAGTCGAAAAACAGAATTTTTTGCAATTCGAGATATCGTAAGTAAGATTGTTGACGAAGTATGGTTTCCACCACAGACAGTAAAGGTCGAAGGAGGTGACGTTTTCCCTTACAAAGACAAGATTTTTGTTGGTCAAGCTGCACCAGGTTATGAAGGATTAAGATGTGATCGTACTAACAAAGAAGCAATAGCCTACCTACAAGCGAAATTTCCAAACAAACAAGTCATTGGCGTTCCGTTAATTAAATCTGACAAAGATCCAAAAATGAATTGTCTTCACTTAGACTGTGCATTCCAACCAATTGGCAACAATGATCATTGCATTATTTTTGAAGAAGGATTTGGAAATCCTGCTCAAGCAAAAGAATTAATGGAACTTTTTGGTGGAGAAAAAAATGCAATTAAGATAACAAGAGATCAGATGTATAATATGAATTCTAATATTTTTTCCATCTCTCCCTCCGTTATTGTCTCCGGTGAAAACGAATCCGAATTTGGCAATGTTAATAGAGCATTAGAAGAAAAAGGTTTTACCGTTGAGAAAATTCCCTACTCTGAAACATCAAAAATGGAAGGATTGTTAAGATGCTCGACACTACCATTGAGAAGATCTTACTAAAAATATTTCATAAACAAGTCTATCCAAAAAACCAATTTTAGACACTAATAAGCCATATTCATTGATTAATTCAGCAGGTTTCATTAAATAATCCATTAAATATTACTTAATCAAGCATTATTCAATTTACAATAGTAGCTTTGCGGACTTAAAAAATTGCCTTAATGCAGAAGATTAGAAATGTGGCTATTATTGCCCACGTCGATCACGGAAAAACGACCCTCGTAGATAAACTTATTTACCATTGTGAATCTATAACAAGTAAGGAGGACAATAGAGAACTAATCCTTGACAATAATGACCTCGAAAGAGAAAGAGGAATCACTATTTTCTCAAAAAATATATCAGTTGATTACAAGGATTATAAGATCAATCTTATTGATACTCCTGGTCACGCCGATTTCGGTGGTGAAGTAGAGCGTGTGCTAAATATGGCAGATGGTGTACTCCTTTTAGTAGATGCATTCGAAGGTCCAATGCCACAGACAAGGTATGTGTTAGAAAAAGCATTGGCTTTGGGCTTAAAACCTATTGTTGTTGTAAACAAAGTGGATAAAGAAAACTGTAGACCAGAAGAGGTCCAAGAATCGGTTTTTGACTTAATGTTTAACCTTAATGCAACAGAACATCAGCTAGATTTTCAAACTGTTTATGGCTCTGCCAAGAACAATTGGATGGGACCGGATTGGAGTAACCAAACAGAAGATGTAAGTCATTTGCTAGATATGATTATCGAGCACATTCCAGCACCAGAGGTGGTCGACGGAGATTTACAAATGCAAATTACTACCATTGATTATTCTGCATTTATTGGTAGAATAGCAATAGGAAAAATAAAAAGAGGAACCATCAAACCTAATATGCCAATCTCACTCGTAAAAAGAGATGGTTCTGTTACAAAAGGGCGTACCAAAGAACTTTTTGTATTTAAAGGATTGGGTAAAGCAAAGGCTGATGAGGCAATGTGTGGTGACATCTGCGCTGTTACAGGTGTGGAAGGATTCGATATTGGGGAGACGATTGCTTCTTTTGAAAATCCAGAAGGATTAGCTACTATTCCAATTGATGAGCCTACAATGAGTATGGTTTTTACTGTAAATAATTCTCCGTTTTTTGGTAAAGATGGAAAGTTTGTTACCTCACGTCACATCAGAGACAGACTATATAAAGAGACTGAAAAAAACTTAGCATTACGTGTTGAGGATACAGAATCACCAGATATTTTTAATGTATTCGGTAGAGGAATCATGCATCTTTCTGTGCTTATAGAAACAATGAGACGAGAAGGATATGAGCTGCAAGTCGGAAAACCAAGAGTTATTATTAAAATGGTAGATGGCACAAAACATGAACCAATTGAATCCTTAACCATTGATGTGCCAGAATCTGCCAGTGGGAAAGTGATCGAAGTAATTTCTCAAAGAAAAGGAGAAATGAAAATCATGGAGCCTAAAGGAGATTTGGTCCATTTAGAATTTGATATTCCATCAAGAGGAATCATCGGATTGAGAACACAAATATTAAACTTGTCAGCAGGTGAAGCTGTAATGGCACACAGATTTGATAGATTCGAAGCTTGGAAAGGAGATATTCCTTCTAGAATAAAAGGTACTTTGATCGTTAAAGAAACTGGAACTTCTATTCCGTTTTCTATGAATAATCTACAAGATAGGGGTAAGTTTTTTATTCCTCCAGGAACAGAAATTTACGAAGGTCAAGTAGTAGGAGAGCACAATAGAGAAACTGACTTAGTAGTAAACTTAACAAAGACTAAGAAATTATCTAACATGCGTTCTGCAGGATCGGATGATAAAGTTAAGATCGCGCCACCGACACTTTTCTCCTTAGAGGAATGCATGGAATATATTCAAGAAGATGAATATGTAGAGATTACGCCAAAGAACATTCGTCTAAGAAAAATACTATTGAAAGAACATGAAAGAAAAAGAGCCAGCAATGCGGTTGTTGTTTCTTAATCTTGAATTTAAATAAAAATTAAAGCCAGCTAATTTAAAAGTTAACTGGCTTTTTTTGTTAATACAATTTAAATTTAACCGGCAATCGATATACGACGGATACTTTCTTACCGTTCTGTCTTCCTGGTTTCCAATCTGGCATTTTCATTATAGTTTTCAAAGCGGCATCTCCACAGCCACCACCTATATCTCTTAATATTTGTTGATCCGCAACTTCTCCTTTTGCATTAATTACAAACTCAACCACTACATTTCCTTCTATCCCGTTGTCTCTTGCAAAGCTAGGATATTTCAAATTTTTATAGATAAATTCTAGTAACGCATCGGTGGTACAGGTTCTTCTTAGTTGTTCATTGATTGCTTCTGCACAATCGCCAAATGTTGGCATATTTTGAACAATTAGATATGGTTTTATTTCTTCAACCTCTTCTTTTGGCTCTGGTGCTTTTGGTGGAGCGAGTACTACTTTCTTTTCAATCGCATCATTAGATTCTACCTCATCAAAAATGACATCATCTGTATCGGCAGTAATGTTTTCATCGATCTTATCTACGTATTCTATATCTGGTTCTTCCATCGGTATCGGCTCATTATCACTTGGCTTTACAAGGACAGGTTTTAATTTTTGGATTTTCTTTTTCTTGATTGTTCTGATAGGAATAGTTTCTATCTCATCATTGTCAGAAATAGCAGGAAGAGAAAATATATCGTTTTTTTCATAGCTAGTATAGTTCAAAACAATAATAGCGAGTGATAAAGAAATACAAACACCAAGTTGAAAAAACTGTCGAGTGTATTTATCCCATTGTGGAGCTCTGTCTAAGGTAATCATAAGCGTTTTGTTTTACTTATGATTATTGATGTAGAATTTTAAGAAAGTGGTGTGTCACTATTCATTCTCGCGCTTAAAGAAATGCCGAGAACCAAAGTAAATAAGGGCAATCATGCCAATAATAAAAAATATAAAATATTGGAATGGCAAAAAGGAGATTACAAATATATGCGTCTTCTCCAACACCCAAAGTAAACTCAATATTCCAGTTATAATAAGCATCAAAGTAGACATCTTTCCAAAACCTGGAATGTCTTTAAAGTCTACATTTAACTTGATGATATACAAGGTCAATAACATACTTATGATAGGTAATATCTGAAAATAGATGTTAGAATCCATTACAGATTTACGCTCAAATAGGAATAGATATATGTTAAGAGTAAAGGCAAAAATACCTGGCACACAAGCCAAGTATATAAGTGCAGAGTAGATATAACACCAAGGAGAACTAAAACCTTTATCCTTACCCCAAATGTAACCAAGTACAGCCACCAAAGGCAAAGCAAAAAAGTAAAATAATAGTAACGCAGGTTTTTCGCTTACGCTGATAAAAAATTCTCCTAGTGTCATTCTACAATTTTATTTTACAGTCCCATCATTAGTGTCATAGGATCTTCTAGCAACTGCTTTACCCTTACCAAAAATGTTACCGAAGTACTTCCATCAATAACCCTATGGTCGTATGATAAAGCAAGATACATCATAGGTCTGATTACCACTTCGCCGTTTACAGCAACTGGTCTGTTGATAATATTGTGCATTCCTAAGATCGCAGATTGTGGTTCGTTTAAAATCGGTGTACTCAACATCGATCCAAAAATTCCACCATTGGTGATCGCAAAAGTACCTCCTTGCATTTCATCCAGTGTCAATTTTCCATTTCTCGCTTTTCCAGCCAATTCTTTAATTTTATATTCTATCTCTGCAAAGCTTAATGACTCACAATTGTGCACAGGCGGAACGACAAGACCAGTAGGTGTAGAAATAGCAATTGAGATATCAGCATAATCATGATAAATCAAGTGATCTCCATCAATGAATGCATTTACATTTGGCATTTCCATCAACGCTTGAGCACATGCTTTTGCAAACAATGACATGAAACCAAGTTTGATACCGTGCTTCTCAACAAATTTTTCTTGGTATGTTTTCCTTAGTTTCATTACTTCGCTAAGGTCTACTTCATTAAAAGTAGTTAACATCGCAGTATTGTTCTTGGCAGAAACCAATCGTTTTGCAATAGTCCTTCTCATTCTAGACATCTTCTCTCTACGTTCTCCTCTAGAGAAGTTAGCTACTGATGTTGGCGCAGGACTTGCTGCAGTTGCACTATTTGCGGTAGCTTTTTGAGCATCCTCTTTTGTGATTCTTCCACCTATTCCTGTGCCACTTACTTCTTTAGGATCAATGCCTTTTTCATTCAATATTTTTCCTGCAGCAGGAGAAGGGTGTCCTTTTGCATAAGACGTTTCTTCTTTTGCTGGACTTGCTGCAGCTGGTGCTGCTTCAGTTTTTTCTTCTTTAGGAGCAGCTGCTTTAGCTGGTGCAGGAACACTGGTGTCAATTTTCGCAACCAATGCGCCGATTTCTATATCATCACCTTCAGCAGCAACATAGATTAATTTTCCTGCTGCTTCGGAAGGAAATTCCAAGGTAGCTTTATCAGATTCGAACTCACAAATAGGGTCATCTAGATAGACATATTCGCCATCTTTTTTTAACCATTGTGATAAAGTAACTTCTGTGATTGATTCCCCAATAGTAGGAACCTTCATTTCTACAATACTCATTCGTTTACATTATTTGTGCAAATGTACTTACTTGCGTATAAAATTGCTTTCATTTTGACTATAAAATGATAAATACCAAGGTAAATTATATTATCAAAATTTATAATATTAAATTTATGCTAACAAATTGAACAATTTTGTCACATACGATGAGCGCATTAAGGTTCTGTATTTTAGTATTACTTTTTGTGATTAATACTACGTTATTGGTCGGTCAACAGAGGACAATAGAAGCTATTAGGACAGAATCAAATATAAAAATAGATGCCTTTTTTGATGAACCAATATGGGAAAAAGCGGCAATTAATTCAGGTTTTTTAACCGCAGAACCCATTCCTAAAGGAAAACCAAACGGAGATACAGAAGTCAAAATCATTTATGACAATACTGCAGTATATATTGCTGCAAAAATGTTTGATCCAGAACCAGACAAAATTCTTAAGCCATATTCTACCCGTGATGAAACTCAAAATGCAAGTTGGTTCGGTGTAACATTCGATACTTATCAAAACGGGGTTAACGGAGTAGCGTTTTTACTAACGGCGGCCGGAGTACAGGTCGATTTACAATTATCTGCTGATGAAGGTGATGATGATAGTTGGGATGCAGTGTGGGAAAGTGATGTAAGAATAACAGATTACGGATGGGCGGCAGAATTAAAAATTCCATTTGCTGCGTTAAGGTTTCCAGAAAAATCAATACAAGAATGGAATATACAATTCGGTAGACAGACTAGAAGATTGCGAGAATCCTCATTTTGGAATGCATTAGATCCAGATATTGATGGATTTATCAATCAATGTGGCATACTCACAGGAATAAAAGATGTAAAACCACCAGTTAGATTGTCATTTACGCCTTTTGTAGTAGGTGGATTGACACAAACAAAAAACGCTGATGGTACATTTAACTCTAGTCTATACGGTGCAGGAATGGATATGAAACTTGGAATCAATGATGCCTTTACACTAGATATGACTTTGGTTCCTGATTTTAGCAATACGGTATCTGACCAGCAAGTATTAAACTTGAGTCCGTTTGAGGTTTTCTTCGAAGAAAATAGACAATTTTTTACCGAAGGCACTGAGCTTTTTAATAAGGGGAATTTCTTTTATTCTAGACGAATAGGAGCTGCTCCAGTCAATCAAGGATTAGCGGAAGAACTAGAACAAAACGAAGAATTATTGGATAATCCTTCAACCAATCAATTGATAAATGCAACAAAAATTTCTGGAAGAACGGAAAGAGGTTTAGGGGTTGGTTTTTTTAATGCAATTGAAAGAAAATCGGAAGCGACAATATTAAATAATGCAACTGGCACAGAGAGAAAAGTAACCACCAATCCATTGACCAATTATAACGTATTGGTACTCGATCAAAACTTAAAGAACAATAGTTATATCAGTTTAATCAATACCAATGTTTTAAGAAAAGGTGATACTTATGATGCCAATGTCACTGGTACAGTATTCCGTTTTCAGGACAAAAATCAAAAATTTAGATTGAATGGTAAAGCTGCTTTAAGTCAACTTATTGATCAAGAACAATCAGAGTTGGGACATACTTATTACATTGAAGCAGCAAAAACAGGCGGAAAATGGAATTATGGCATTTCTTATGTAGAAGAAAGCGATACCTATAATCCAAACGATTTGGGATTTTTATTTAACAATAATGAAAGATCCACAGAAATAGAATTAAGTTACAATGAGTACGAACCAATAGGAAAATTCAATAGATACGAAGGATGGATGGAACTGGAATATTCAAGACTTTATGATCCTAATGTGTTTACAGATTTTGCCATAAATACCAATTGGTTTGCACTAACAAAGAAGTTTTTTGCATTTGGGGTTTTTGGTAGATTAGAACCCGTTAAGACTTTTGATTATTTTGAACCGAGGACCGCAGATTTATCAAAATATTATGCTTTTCCTACAAATTTTACGATTAATCCATTTATATCAACAGATTATTCTAAGCGAATTGCTGTAGATTTTGGATTTAATTACAGGGTATTTAGCGAAGATCAAAGACAGAATATAAGTGTGTTTTTTAGTCCACGAATGAGGGTAAATGATTGGTTAAATTTCATTATAAACTTCAATTACAATTATAGAAACAATGATGTCGGATTTGTGAATAAAGACAATGTTGAAAATGAGATTGTTGGCTTAAATAACGATGATGTTATGTTTGGAGTAAGAAACCGTACTTTAATTGAGAATAGCATCAGAGCACAACTAGTATTTAACGAAAAAATGTTTCTCAATCTAAGATTAAGACATTATTGGGATAGGGTAGCCTACCACCGTTTTACAAGATTAGAAAGTGATGGTACACTTACCAATTTGGCTTTTGATGGTAATGACGAATTGGGGAATGTTTTATTTGATACAGATTTTGATTTGTTTAATATTGATTTGAACTTCACATGGAGGTTTGCTCCTGGAAGTGATATTTTATTGACTTGGAAAAATAATGGATTTTATGAGCAGAATGAAGTTAGTAAAGGTTACTTCAACGCAATTAGAAATGTATACAACCAGTCTCAATCCAATGAAATCACATTAAAAGTTTTATATTTCCTAGATTATTCTTACTTAACAAAAAAGAAATGAAATACTTATTTATTCTATTTTCCATTTTTATTATTTCCTGCTCGAACGAATTATCCGATGATATGATAGATATTATCGAAGACCCAAAAGCCATTTTGAGTTTTAGGGTGATATCCTGTGAGGCTGCAATTGACCCTTCTTGTCAAAATGCTACACCAATTGATTTGGCCTCAGTCTATTTATTTGAATCAGAAAATGATCAAACGTATGGAGAATACATTCAACAAGGATTGACCAATATGGAAGGTCGTTTAATACTTAATAATATTACTCCAGGAACATATTATTATACTATCCAAAACGACACGCTTTCTGAAATGGATGTCATTATTGCACAATCTAATGTTACACATAATATTGAAATAATTTTTGCTGAATAAAATGCCTTTCAAAAACCAAATTTTATTGTCGTAAAGAATTATCAATCGTCGATTCTTATATCATATTTATTATTCAGTATATGAATTAGCAAATAATAATTTATACAAAGCTTATATTGAGGAATGTTTTAATTGTTTTGATGACAGAACTCAATACAAATTATAGCTATACTTCAAAATTTTATTTAAAAAACGAAAAAATGAATCGTATTCTTTCTATTGCTTTTTTTATGCTTTTTGCAGGAATTCTTATTGGCCAAAAAGCCCAAAAAATAGACAATTTCTCCGTATCAGAGACCAAAGCCATATTATTAGGTAAAACAGAAAAGGTTTCTGATTTAATTGCTAAAAAGTCAACAACTAAAGAGAAGAAAGCAAAGTTTAAAAAAGACAGAAAACGACCACATAATTTTAGAAATAGACACGAAAATCCAAGGGTTTTATTAAAGCCAGAGCTAGAACATCAAGGTCCAGATCCAGTGGCTCAGCCAGTACTAAGATCGTCAGGTGGTGAAATTGAACCAAAAGTGAATATTGATGGTCTATTTAATGCAGGCACTTTTGGCGGATCGCCACATGATCCGACTGGTGCAGTAGGTAAAGACTTTTACTTGCAAGCTATAAATGCTACAGACGTAGGTGTTTATGATAAAACTGGTGCTAAGGTTTCTGAATTTAGTATGAATACCTTATGGACTCAATTTGGTGTATCTTCTGAAGGTGATCCAATCATTTTATATGACCAAGAAGCAGAAAGATGGGTACTGACAGAGTTTACCGACCCTGCCAATTTGTTAGTGGCTGTATCTGAGACAACAGACCCTTTAGGAAGCTATAATGCCTATAATTTTAGTACGCCAAATTTTCCCGATTATCCAAAATATGCGATTTATCCAGATTATATTTTTGTTACTACCAATGAAGAAGGAGCAGGAAATTTGCATCAATATTTCATTGATAGGCACGCAATGCTAGCCGGAGAGTCTGAAGCAAGAATTCAAAGAGTTAGAATAGATGGATTTAGTGGTACAGAACAAGGATTTGTAACCAGTACACCAGTAAATTGGGAAGGTTTAGAAAGACCATCTGATCCTAACCCTTTAGTATTAACACTAAATGATTCTTCTTGGGGAGAATCTCCAGTTGATGCTGTGGATGTGCATCGATTTAATATAAATTTTGACAATGCAAGTTTGACAACAGTTGAAAAAATAGTCATACCAACGGCGCCTTATGACGCTTTCCCTTGTAATGCACCAGGATTTGGTTTTGCCTGTGTGGAACAGCTAGGTGGAGATGGACTTGATGGTGTGCCAGAAGTAATTTACAACGTACCTCATTATAGAAACTTTGGTACGCACGAGTCTATCGTTTATTGTTTTATGACTGATGTAAGTAATGGAGAAGACGTAGCAGGTGTAAGGTGGACAGAATTGAGAAAAACAGCAGATACAGAATGGAGCGTTTATCAAGAAGGTACCTATACTCAAGATGATGGTATCGAGCGTTATATGGCATCT
>JAHDBF010000078.1 GCA_020630525.1 Saprospiraceae bacterium | reverse complement strand
TTTTTTTATGTAAAATCAATAATATTTATCTAATATTAAGAGAATGTTAAGCAAATGTAGATTTAATGTAACTTAAATGTGGATTTAATGTTAATTTAATATTACCTTAGAAGTATTGAAAGTTATCAATGCTTCGTAAAACATTACATATAACATTATTTTTGTCGCTATTTATCTCAATAGCTTATGCAAATAGTAACCCAAAATCAGAAGAAATATCTTTTGAAAAAATTGAGGGTTTGATGATTGTACAGGCAAATATTAATGGTAAGCTGGGGCAATATATTTTTGATACTGGTTGCCAATATTTGTTGATAAACACAGATCAAAATCAATTAAAAGAATCGAAAGAAAAAACATACTTTGACAATCTATCTAGAACGTTAGAAGCGTCAGTATCAAGATTTAATGCTTTATCTCTTGGACCTATTCAAAAAAATAACTTAACCGCATTTGAAGTGGATTTAAGTTTTGTCGAAGCAAAAATAGGCGTTGAGATTGATGGAATTATTGGTAGCAGTATATTACATGAACAATCAATATTCATAGATTACAAAAATGCAAAGCTGTTTTTTGATGCTAAAAATTTGAATGCAAGCTTAGTAAAAAACTATAGAATCGTCGATTATCCTATTACAAAATGTGATGTCTCTGGTTTGCCTATCGTTGCATTTAACAATGGTAAAAGGGATTTATACTTTGGGATTGATTCTGGGAGTAACGGATGTCATATCAGTCAAAAAAATACCAAGACAATAAAACAATTTTTAAATGCAACAGGCAAGCAAGATGAACTCACAGGAGAGATTATATTTAACGAGTTGAAAGTAGAGGCCATCCCATTTTCTAAAACTGATTTATCAAGTATCGATACACAATTTGGCAAACTTGACGGTATCCTCAGTCCTACAGCACTCAATGTAGACAAAATAATGATTGATTTTGACAGAGGAAAAATTTATTTTTTTGTGGTAGATTTTAGCCTTGCGGATTAGACAACGACCATGCCTAATTCATTGGCAATTTCTAATCTTTGTTGATCTAGTTTCATTAACGCTTTTATGTAAATTTCTAAATCTTTCTTTTCTTCAGTTGCACTAATTTCTTCAATCTTTTTCCCAATCTCTTTTTTTACCTTAATTACTTTTCGATATTTAAATCGAACAATTGCCTGCTTAGAATCTTTAGCAAAATTTAGCTCTGGCATTTTTTGAGTAACTAGATATACATCTTTCGATGCCCAATTAGCATAGCTATATGGAGTAGATAAAAGTTCTATAGCGATAGATTGAATTTCTGGATCACTGTGATTGGTAAAGTAAGCAGGATTTACAGATTCTTTGTTTTGTATTCGCTCCATTGCGATTTCCACAATTCGTTTGAAAGTAGGATTTTCAAAATATTCAATGACATCTACGATATAATTATAGATATACTCTGTTACCGTAATGTTTTCTTCCTTATTTTCTAGTTGGTCACCGTAATTCATGATAATCCGGACAATATCTTTTTCTTGATAAGCGTCTCCGGAAGTATTATCACTTATTTTCTGTGGAACACTAGTAGGTTTTTCATTAATGAATTGTTCTTCATCATGTATAGAATGTCCAGTCTCTTTAAAAGCTTCTCTTTCTTCTTTTATTCTCTTTTGTTTTATCTTTTCTCTGATCTTTTTTGTCACTTGTTTGGTCAGTAACAATTCATCAAACTTTAGTAAAATGCTGCTTTGTTGAATGTAGTTAGAGCGTTTTATCGGATCCATAATACTAGATAAAGTATTAATGATATCTCTAGTAATTTCTGTTTTTTTGATAGGGTCTTTTAATGCACCTTGCGCGGCTTGATCGAGCTTAAATAAAATAAAGTCTTTCTGATTTTCCTCTACATATTGATTAAAACCATCATGACCAGCTTTAAAAACAAATGAATCTGGATCTTCGTTTTCTGGTAGGATTACAATCCGTACATTAATATCAGCTTCAAGTGCTAGCTCCAACCCCCGAAGTGCCGCATTAATCCCAGCCTGATCTCCATCATACAAAATGGTCAGATTGTCGGTAAATCTTTTGACCAATCTCAACTGCTCTTTAGTCAATGAAGTACCAGACGATGCGACGACGTTTTGAACCCCGTTTTGATGTAAGCTTAATACATCTGTATAACCTTCTACAAGAATACAATTATCTGCTTTTCTGATTGCCTCTTTTGCTTGATAAATGCCATAGAGGATTTTACGCTTGTTGTACACCTCAGACTCTGGAGAGTTGATGTACTTTGGTGCTTTTTTATTTGCGACCAAAATTCTTCCTGCAAAAGCAATCGGTTTTCCACTCAAATTATGAATGGTAAACATTACTCGATCATTAAAAAAATCTTGATCTCTAGAAGAAACTAATCCAAGCTCACTTAAATATTGTTTGTCATATTTGGCATATATTGCCTGATCTTTAAAATGATTTCTTTCTTTAGGTGCATAACCAAGATCAAACTTTTTAATAATATCCTCTCTATATCCTCGCTCTTTAAAATATCCTAACCCAATGGTTTTTCCTTCTGCAGATTCAAAAAGTTGTTTCTTAAAATAATTTCTTGCGAAGTCATTGACAATAAATAAACTGTCAGTATGTTTTTTCTGCTCTTCGTATTCTTCTCTATTTTCTTCTGACTCTTCGAGCGTAATATTGTATTTAGTTGCCAAAAATCTAATGGCTTCTACAAAGCTCATACTTTCTGACTCCATCAAAAACTGTACAGAATTGCCACCTTTTCCACACCCAAAACACTTATAAATATTTTTGGCAGGAGAAACGATAAAAGAAGGTGTTTTTTCATCATGAAAAGGGCATAGTCCGATCCTATTTGCTCCTCTACGTTTGAGGTTGACAAAATCACCGACGACTTCCTCAACTTGAGCTATCGTTAAAACATCTTGTATGGATTTATTGGCTATCAAAATTTACAATGCTGCAAGATATAGAGTATAATGATTTTTTTATTAGAATGGTTTTGAAAATGTATTAATAGGTGGTCTTTGTTTACTTTTTCCTTCATATTAACTTTGGCGTTACCATAGAATAATTCAATAGATAGATTACTAATGGGTTATTGGATGATAGATATGTAGAAATGAGTTTAAAATTGCTAGTTCAAGTAAATAAGAATAAGTATAGATTTCGCCATTTTCTATACCTATCAAATAAAAAGGTATAGATTTCCTTGTTTTCTATACCTATCGAATAAATAGGTATGGATTTCCTTGTTTTCTATACCTATCGAATAAATAGGTATAGATTTTTCAATTTTCTATATCTATCTCATCGTACAAGTGTAGATTATTAGCAAATTTATATCTATTTTTGGACTTTGATCTATATTATGAAGTCTAAAAAAGCAAATTGGAGACTAAATCCTCTACCACTAAAACAAGATATTGAGTCAATCAAAGTGCTTAAGGCATTACCAAAAGCGCATTCAGCATTGGCAGAATTAAAGGGTTTAGCATCTACCATTCCAAATCAATCAATATTGATAAACACCTTAGGAATGCAAGAAGCAAAAGACAGTTCTGCAATAGAAAATATTATAACCACGCATGATGATATATTTAAGTCAGAGCTAAAATTATCTTCAGATAGATCACCTGAGGCAAAGGAAGTACAAAACTATGTTGAAGCGTTAAATATTGGTTTTGAATTAGTGCAAAAAAATGGGATATTGACCAACAGTTCTATATTAAAAATTCAAGAAACACTAGAAAAAAACAAAGCAGGTTTTAGAAAACTACCTGGTACAACCTTAAAAGAATCTGTAACTGGGAAAGTGATATACACACCTCCTCAAGACATAAACACTATTGAGAAATTAATGTCAAATTTGGTAAAATATGTTAATGACAATAGTTTAAGTGATTTTGACCCACTAGTAAAATTAGCAATCATTCATCATCAATTTGAAAGTATTCATCCTTTTTATGATGGTAATGGCAGGACTGGAAGAATTATTAATATTCTATATTTAATTCAAAATAACTTACTAAATCTACCTATCCTATACTTGAGTAATTACATCATACGGAGTAAGGTTGATTATTATAGGTTATTACAAGAGGTACGTACTAAGGACAATTGGGAAGAATGGTTGTTGTATATTATAAAAGGGGTAGAGTTGACTTCAATTGACACTATACAATTGATTCATAAAATTAAAGCTGCAATGTTAAAGATGAAAAATGTACTTAGGAATAGTTATAAGTTTTATAGTCAAGATTTGTTAAACAATATATTTAAACATCCATATACAAAAATCGAATACATCATGCGCGATCTTCATGTTTCAAAATTGACCGCAGCAAACTATCTAAATAAATTAGCTGAGGATGGGGTTTTAACAAAAAATAAAATGGGAAGGAATAACTATTACGTAAACGAAGATTTGATAAGTTTATTGACAATGAGATAAATATTAAAACAGTACCATAAAAATTTAAATTACTGACATATTCAACAAACATATTATTAATATTCTTAATGTGTTTTAGCGCATGTAAAAAAGAGAATATATCAGAATTAAGTTCATCTGAAATAGATGTATATCCAATCCCAACATTAAACATACTGTATGATGAAGATATTCCAATTGACAACAAAATTGAAATGTCAATGGAAATAATGGGTACAAATAATGACACAATTTATTTTGGAAATATAGAAAGACGCGGAGGATTTTCTATTGGTTTCGAGAAACATTCTTATGAGATAGATTTAGAAACAGATGTTCCATTGACTAATCTACCGGAAGATGATGATTGGATATTAAATGCAAATTATATTGATAAAACTTTTTTAAGACATGTTGTTTCTTACGATTTATTTAGAAGTATGAATCCCACAAATGAAGCATCACATACTACCTACGTTAATGTGGAACTAAATAATGAATACAATGGATTGTATGTCCTTATGGAAAAGCTGGATAAGTCAAGTTTGGAGATTGATGACGATGACCCAGAGGCTTTTATTTTTAAAGAGCCACATATTTTTAAACAAGATTATGCTACTTCAATAGCTCAGGGCCAAGACAATTTTAATCAGCAAATATTTCCTAAAATTACAGTCAGTGACAAAAATGATTTAATAGCAGAATTAAATAATTACATCGCCACAAGTGAAGATATTGATTTTAGTAATAACATAGGATCTATCTTTGATATTGACAACATTATTGATTGGCATTTACTATTATTGATTTCTAACAACAATGATGGAATCGTAAAAAATTTCTATCTATACAAAAAAGATGCCTCTACGCCAATGAGGGTTTCGCCATGGGATTATGATCACTCTTTTGGACGAGATGGGGATAATGAGTTAAACTTAGACACCAGACCGTTAGATATTAATAAGTCAATACTTTTTAAGAGATTATTGAACTTGCCATGGTATAAGACCATACTTAAAGACAGGTGGCTTTTCTTAAATCAAACTCAATTGCTGTCAGTGGATGCTTTGAAAAATAGATGCTTAAATCTAAGCACTGCAATAGCAAATCATGCAAATCGTAATTTTGAAAATTGGTCTTTAGACAGTGAATGGTATTATGATGATAATAATTTCCTAGAAGAAGTGGATGTTGTTCTTGAGTTCATTGAGATAAGACACGCCAGATTAGCATCTTATTTTGAAAATTTATGATCAGTTATATATGTATCTAGAATTGTATTTATCAATCCAAAATATCACATAAATCTTTCTAAAAAATTCACAAGGTTTGCTTCTAGTTTTGTCACTTCTCCATCAGCCGAAAATTGATTTCTTAGAAGATCTAAAAGTGCTTTTTTTTCTTGAGTGGTGTTGAAGAATTCTTTTTTGTGTGCCATCACTAATTCTAATACTTGATAGTCTGTAAGAGAGTCATGGATATTTCTTACCTTATTGAAAGCGTTAATGTCAAATTTACTTTTGATAGAATCCATTTCATCTTCTGTAAATTCAAGGTCTGCATAAGAGCCATGAATTAACAAAAGAATAGATAATTCTTCTTTGGTCAGTTTATGTAAAGTATCAGCCATTTAATCTTATCAATCGTCTTTGGTTTTGATGTTTCCTTTGGCAAATTAATTTAACCATTGGACAAGTCAAATATACATTGCAAAGTCGAAAAAACTACCCTTTGATTGTTAACTATTGGTTAATATGTCAGAAAACTTGCGTAAGTAATCAAATCGTTGTTCTATTTGATCCACTTTAAAAGCATAGTGTTGTATGCCATTGCTTGCGATTAAATACGGAATTTTTAATTTTAGATTGTACAAAGTAATTTGATCAAAAGTTGATGGCTGAATTATTATTTTAAAAGATTTTAATTCAAAAAGCAGGTGGTGTTCATTTGCAGCATTTAACACAATCAGGTCAAATCTTCTTTTTTTACCTAGTACTTCAAATTGTTTTTCGAGTAAAATTTTCTTGGGAGAAATATTCAATTCTGATATTAAATAGTAAATCCATAGTTGACGCACCCACTCTTCAGGTTGCATGACTAAATACTTTTTTCTAAGTTGACATAACAACATAGGAGTACCGTTTTCTACCTTAGTTGTAAGGTGTTTTGTGTAGTCTGTCAAGCTAAGGTCGGCTTCAAAAAGTATAGGCTTTTGCTTCTCTGACACCTTAAGAAGTTATTGTTTCTTCCTTTGAAAGATCTACAGCATTTTCGGACTGATTTTCTTTCTTGCTTTGTGTTAAGAATTGACTTAGTGTAGCTTCAATAAGTTCTTTCCCAGAAATATAAAATTCCTTTGACCAAATATTGATGCACTCAAAATTTTCATTCTTTAGACAATCGATAATTTTTAATTGACTTTTATTAGATTCCGGAGAAGATAGATTTAGCAAACCATCTTCTAACAAAAACAAAATTTGTTTTTTGTCAGGTACAATTAGGTCATGCATTAACTCATTGATATCTTCTGAAATGGCAATTTTTTTAAATCCAGAATCTTCAAGCATTTTTGCAGCGTACATACTTTTTGCTTCACTCCAAAATGAGAATATTAATTGTTCATCTTTTTGATAAATGCGTTTTGGTAATGCAAATCTGCAAAGCTTATCTACTAGAAATTTTAATTTTTCTATTCGATTCCCATCTTCTGCAAAACCAAAAGAGTAGCCTCTTCCTTTTAGTGAAGTATACTGAATGTTTTTTGCAGATGCGATAGAATTAGAATCTATATTAAACAATCTAGTCGTTGATTCGAATAGATCTTTTTTTGTGATTTGTTCATTTTTATTACTATCTATCGAAATTACACAATCCCAATTTCTTAAAATTTCTTTGTGTTTTTTTGCTGTATCTCTTGATATGATACAAATAGGATAGAAGTAAGAAATATACTTGGACCAGCTAGATAAAGCCACACCAGCATTCAACCATTTTGTGGATGATCGTTGTACTCGCTTTAAGTCTTGTTGAGCAATAGAAAAAGTTTTATTGGCCCATAGTTTTTGGTGATTCCAATAGTTGAGAAGGAAGTTTTGGAAAATTTCCATTTCTTCAAAAAGCAAGTTATTGTACCTTTCTACAGTTCCAGAATCTGGAAAACTGTGATTATAATTATCATCAACAATATTGAGGATATACCATTTTTCGAAAAGTTCAATCCATTCTTCTGGATCAAATTTACTCAATGCATCTAAGCTTTGTTTTAGCGTTGGAGATGCACTAGATAATTCGTACATCCATTTTACATAGTCTTCATTATACGTGATAATATTAGAACCGTTCCCTAATTCAATAATGGTAGCTATAATGTCTTGGATGCATTCTGAGACATTCTTTTGAGAAAAAGATATTTCTGATTTTAGAATACCAAGCGCATTTATTTGATCTTGAATCTTTTGGACTTCTGAGCCTAATTCTGCAAGAGGTATTTCAGTAGGATCAACACTATTTAACTTTGTCAGATCTATTCTATTTTCTAGCAGATCACTATTTAGTGTATTCAGAAATTCTAAAATATTTTCTTGTTCCACATCAATCACCTGTATCTCTAGTGGCAATTCTTGTAAAAATTTAACTTGATTTTTTATACGATCATCAACTTGACGTAGCTCTTTGTCAAACGGATTCTCTTCAAAAGAAAAGTAACTGTTTGCTGGTACCTTTTTAACTTTATTTCTAAGGTAGTTTCTCAATAAAATATCTGATTGAAGTTTAAAGATTGCACCTTGTAATTGCACAAAATGAAAGTTGTTATCAGCTTTTGCTAGTGATTGTTCTTGCTCTAAAAGTCTTTGTAATTTTTTTTGTAACTGGTGTAATTCACTAATCTTATTTTGAATGGTTGTTATCCATTCATCTAACTTTTCCTCCATCTCCAAGTTGCCATAAAACCCTTCTTCAAATGGGTCAATAGCAGTCAGTTTTAAAAAGTGATATTTATAATTATAAGACTTGTAAGAAACTTCTTTTCTTAAGTTAAAAAATTCATCAACATTCCAATTAAAAGTAGTTTTATCAATTTGACCAGACAATGGACTTGACCAATCTGCTTTATCCATAATAGCTTTAAAATCTACCAAACTTTGCCAGTTGCTATCGTCAAAATAATTGGTGTTAAGCTTTGCATATGACTTAATCAAAGTTTTGAGCGCAAGATTAGTCTGTTGCTTTTTTAGTTGATAATAAGCTAGATCTATAGGTTTTGGATTGTTTTTTCTTAACAAGGTATTTAAATCAAAAAGCTGAGCATGGATTGTGTTGTCAAGTGCGATTATGTCTAGCACTAATTCTTGGACATTCATTTGCTGTAAAGCGTCTAATACATCATCATGGTATCTGCCATCATTGTCGATGATCAATACTCTCTTTCCTACTGCAACATTATTAATGGTAAGATTAGTAACGGTTTCTACACACTTACTTTTGTATCGGTATGTAGCATTAGTAATCTGTTTTTCTTGCGAATGCTCAAGTAATTCTATGACTTCTTTTGATGATAAATGAGATACGTTCATGGCTATTTTTATAAATTCAACTATAAATATATAAAAATATTGTAATATGTATCTTGCATTAAATCAATTCATATTATATTATGAATATTTTACTTGTATTATTTGGAATTATGCTTTAAATCTTAAATTTAGACAAAAAAATAGCGGATTTAATATGTATTTAAACCCGCCATTAATATTTCTTTTATTTGTTCAATTATGGATAAAAATGCTTACTTGTCTATGATTCCTCCGCTTACTTTTTCTCCATTTTTGTATTCATATTCTAGTGTAACATTGCCTTCTTCATCAAAGTATTTTAGTTTACCATCTTGCTTTCCATTCTTAAAGTTTACTTCTTTCATTAATTTTCCAGCACTATTGTATTCTTCATACTTGCCATCTAGTTCACCATTGACATAATTGCTGATTTTTTCAGGTCTACCAAACTTATAAGTTGCGAATGTACCATGGTATTTTCCTGCTTTATACTCGATTTTTTTCTCTATTTGACCTCGAGTACTAAATTCTAGATGTGGACCGTTAAGTTGTCCATCTGTATAACTAGACAATGTTTTAATTCTATTGCCTTCTTCTGGGTGATAAGTCATCCATGCACCATTTTTTTTGCCATTGGCTGTGTAGCCTGTTTCTGCTAGATTTCCAGCGCCATCTTTTTTTATAGCTAATTCTGCAGAACCACCTAAACTTTCAGTTTTATAACCTGTTAAATTTGCCGATGCACCAGAGCTTCCACCTGAATTACCACAACTGCTAAAAATAAAAAGCGTTAAAATCGCCATTGAAAAAATTGAATAAAGCTTCATATAACTATATTTTTGATCGATTACAAAAGTATAACACAAAGAACAAATTAACAAAAAATATAATGGGTAATAAAGAGATTGTAAAGAAGATAAGCCTTTTGGCCAAGTTAATGGAGCTTCATGGAGAAAATCAATTCAAAATTCGATCCTTCAGTTCTGCATATAACGCACTAAGAAAATACCCAGACCCATTAGCGGAAAAGTCAGCATCAGAACTTCTAGCCATTCAAGGTGTAGGGAAAACCATTGCAGCAACTATTTTAGAATTTGTAGAATCTGGGACCACTCAAGAATTTGAAAATTTTAAAGAGATAACTCCTATAGGAATTATTGAATTATTGCAGATTAAAGGATTAGGACCTAAGAAAGTAAAGCTACTTTGGTCAGAATTAGAAATAGAATCCCCAGGTGAATTGATGTATGCATGTAAGGAGAATAGATTAACTGAGTTAAAGGGCTTTGGTCAAAAAACGCAAGCCAATATCCTCGATCAATTAGAATATTATTTTGCATCAACAGGCAAATTTCATTTTGCAAGAATAGAATCATTCGCAAGTGAATTGCTAAAGAAGTGCAAGTCTGATTTTCCTAACGACAATTTTGATTATGTAGGAGAATTCGCTAGAAATTGTACTATTATTTCCTCTTTAGAAATCATTGGCACATCCCAAAATGAAGAAAAAATAAACAAGCTCTTTGAGCTTTTTGCCAACGAATATGGAATAAAAATTAATCTCGATTACTATTATGTTGATGGTAAATCTTATGATTTAGAAAAATTTGTAAAATCTTGTTGTAAAGAATATCTAACTGCCTTTGATTTTAAATTGAGTAACGATAAAGAACAGACAATCTACGAAAATAGCAATATTGACTTTCACCCAGTTTCTTTGCGTGAAGGAGAAAATGTGAGTTGGCTTAATAAGGAATTTAATGCCAAAAACCTGATACAACTTGATGATATTAAGGGAGTTGTACATACACACACTACATATTCTGATGGCATGCATTCAATTCAAGAAATGGTGGATAGTAGCGCAGATTTGGGTTATAATTATTTAGTGATTACAGATCACTCTAAATCTGCATTCTATGCCAATGGATTACAAGAATTTAGACTAGAACAACAATTGGAAGAAATGGATCAGGTTAGTTTACCTGCTAAGTTTCAACTTTTTTCTGGCATCGAGTCAGATATACTTAATAATGGGAATCTAGATTATGATGATGATATTTTAGAATTACTGGATGTGGTAATAGCGAGTGTACATTCTGTATTAAAAATGGATATCGATAAAGCTACACAAAGATTAATTACAGCAATCGAAAACCCATTTACAAGAATACTTGGACACCCAACAGGAAGGTTATTGTTAAGTAGAAAAGGGTATCCAGTAGATTTTGAAAAAGTCATAGATGCATGCGCTGCCAATAATGTTGCTATCGAGATGAACGCAAATCCACATAGGTTAGATATGGACTGGAGATTCATTAACAAAGCACAAGAAAAGGGTGTTCTAATAAGTATTAATCCAGATGCTCATTCGACTCAAGGGATAAAAGACATAAGATATGGAGTATTGGCTGCTCAAAAAGGTGGCTTGCTAATAGAAAATACACTCAATGCAATGTCAATTACAGAATTCGAAGATTGGATTAGAAATAAATAGAGATAAAATGGATTGTTAATCGCTTGTTAATCGGATGTTTTAGCCTTTATATTTTAAATTATTAATATACATTTGTATCGTCTTAATTAATCAATATTTTTTTAACTAATTTATAGTAAAATGAAATTTCTTAATTTATTTAGTTTAATCGTAGTAAGCACTATGTTGATGTTCTCTTGTAAGTCTGATGGAGAAACAAAAGCAACTACTGCTGACGCTACACCTGCAGCGACTGTACCTGCAGCTGCAACAACTGCTGATAAAGCACCTGCTGCTGAACCTGCAGTACCTGCTGGTCCATTAACAACTTTAGAATTTGCTGAATCTACTTTCGATTACGGTGAGATTATGGAAGGAGCTAAAGTTGATCACCAATACAAGTTTACAAACACAGGTACTGAGCCACTAATCATAAGCAACGCTAAAGGGTCTTGCGGATGTACGGTACCTAACTGGCCTAGAGAACCAATTCCTCCAGGGGGAACAGGTGTTATCGATGTAACTTTTGATTCTAAAGGTAAAGGAAAAGTAGGTGGAAGCCCGCAATCTAAGAGAGTTACCATTACTGCTAACACAGATCCTGCAAATACTTACCTTACAATTAAAGGTACAGTAAACAAAGAAGAAGGAGCTGAAGATGCAAAGAATGCACAGTAATCTGAACAGCATTTAAAAGAAATCTTTTTAAAGGTCTATGGTTTTAAAACTGTAGACCTTATTTTTTGTTTGATTGTTAATAATTCAAAACAAATTGAAAAAATATCTCAAATTAGTAAAGTTTTCCCACACCATTTTTGCAATGCCTTTTGCTTTTGTAGGATTTTTTCTTGGTTACATCGAAATGCAAAATCAATTTTCAATAAAGATTTTCTCTTTAGTAATATTATGTATGATCTTTGCGCGTACTGCAGCAATGTCATTTAACAGATGGGCAGATAGAAAGATAGATGCCGCGAATCCTCGAACAATAAATAGAGAAATCCCTTCGGGATTAATAAGTGCAAATGCTGTATTGATATTTACAATCATAAATTGTTTGGCATTTGTTACGACTACTTATTTTATTAATCAAATATGCTTTTTCCTTAGTCCCATTGCACTAATTATTGTTTTAGGATATTCTTATACTAAGCGATTTACATTTTTATGCCATTTAATTTTGGGTATAGGATTAGCACTTGCCCCTATCGGAGGGTATCTCGCAGTAACTGGAAAGTTTGATATAATTCCAATCTTATTTTCCTTCGCAGTCTTATTTTGGGTTGCTGGTTTTGATGTAATTTATTCCTTGCAAGACGATGATTTTGATGCCGATAACCAATTGTATTCTATACCTTCTTATTTTGGTGGGAATACAGCAATGTTGATTTCAAGATCATTACATTTAATCACAGTGATCTTAATGGGAACAGCTACGTACCTATGCGTTGTAAATTATGGCGTATTTGGTTTTTTTGTAATATTTGGAATGTTGGCATTTATTGCATTTTTAGTATACCAACATACACTAGTGAAACCCAAAGATTTAAGTAATATTAATTTAGCTTTTTTTACTGCGAATGGTATCGCAAGTGTTTTATTTGGAGCTTGCTTTATATTAGATATTTTTGTTATATAAGAATTTTATAAATTTATCCATTGCAAGTTTACGGTGACTAATATTATTTTTTTCTTTTTGATTCATTTGAGCAAAACTTAACTCATAGCCATCAGGAATAAATATTGGATCATATCCAAAACCATTATTCCCCATTTTCTTCTCAGCAATTTGACCTTTTATAATACCAGTAAATGACTTTATCGTATTCTTATCTCTGTATGCTATTACAGTAGTAAATTGAGCACTCCTGTCATTCTTATACATCATGTTTTGTAATAATAATTCAATATTGGCATCAGAATTTTTGCCTTCTCCAGCGTATCGCGCCGAATATACTCCAGGAGCTCCATCCAAGGCATCAACTTCAAGTCCAGTGTCTTCGGCAAACACACATTCTCCATATAAATCCCAAATATGATTGGCTTTTAATATTGCATTTCCTTTAATACTATTTTCGGTCTCTTTAATTTCTTCTTTAAATCCAATATCACTAAATCCTAGAACCTTGATGTCTGATGTTGAAGATAATATTGCTTCAACTTCTTTTTTTTTATTTTGATTTGAAGTTGCAAAAATGAGCTTCATAATTTTACTTTAATTCTTGTTTTATAAATGCCCATAAAGATTTCTTATCTTCAACAGAAGTGCTAAGTTGGTCAAGATTTCCTAAATAGTATACTTCAAAATTTTCAAATTTCATTTTTAATGGAGCACGATCTAATTGAATATTCGGAAGTTGTTTAGATTCTGCACTAAATACGAAAAACCTATTGACCCCATTTTTGTTATTCAATTCAAAAAAGTTAAAATTAGAATTCATAGTAAAAGTAAAAATAGGAGCTGTAGAAACAGATTCGTTTAAAATTGCATGCATTAATTTGTCTAAAAGTGATCGGTGTTTCAAATAAGAATTATCTTCAATAATGAAAGCGTCAGAACCTCTTTTATTTAGAGTAATTTCTTTCAAGTCAGCATCATCTATTTTGTAAAGACTGTAATTGTTTGACATTTTCAGAATAATTATTTGTTATTATGGATTTCTTAGTGTTTAATTTTATATACAATCATTCTTAGAGTTGACTAAATTTAATTAACTTTACGCAAAGCCAAAATAAAATGAGTAGCAAAATACAAATTTCAAAAATAGAAAAGTCTAGAATTTCAGAAGTAGATTTTGACAATTTAATATTTGGAAGAGAATTTTCAGATCATATGTTCGAAGTTGATTATGAAAACGGAGAATGGGTGAATGCCAGAATAAGACCTTTAGCAAATTTGTCTATTCATCCAGGAAACTTAGCGTGGCATTATGGCCAATCTATTTTTGAAGGAATGAAAGCTTCATTGTCAAAGGATGGAATCCCAACATTATTCAGACCTGAAAAACATGTAGAAAGAATTAATGAGTCTGCAACAAGAATGTGTATGCCAACAATTTCTGAAGAACTTTTTCTTGATGCAATTAATAAGCTAGTTTACCTAGACAAAGACTGGATTCCAAAAGAAAAAGGAAGTGCGCTTTATATTAGACCATTAATGATTGCTATGGACGAAGCAATTGGTGTAAGGCCATCTGAAAGGTATAAATTCTTAATTATGACTTTACCTGTAGGCCCTTATTATCCAAAACCAGTCAGCTTAAAAGCAGATACAAAATACATTCGTGCTGGACAAGGTGGCGTAGGTGAAGCTAAAACAGCAGGTAATTATGCAGCATCCTTATATCCTGCTAAATTGGCAAAAGAGGAGGGCTATGATCAGATTATGTGGCTTGATGCCTTAGAATTTAAATATATTCAAGAAGTTGGAACAATGAATATCTTTTTTGTTTTAAAAAATAATATAGTTCTAACCCCAATAACCAACGGGACAATATTAAAAGGCATTACCCGTGATTCAATGATAAAAGTAATGAAGTCCAAAAATATTGATGTAGTAGAACGACTAATTTCAATAGATGAAATAGTAGAAGCTCACAATAATGGAGAATTATTAGAAGTGTTTGGTACCGGTACAGCGGCAGTTGTAGCAGCTGTATCAAAGTTTAAGTATAAGGATAAAGTATACAACTTAGATAACAAGGCTTCTCTAGGAGCAGAACTTAAAAACTATATTGACGAATTAAGATTTGGAACAATTAAGGACGATTTTAATTGGATCAAACCTATTTCTGCCACATAAACTACATAATAAGATAAACTTTGGTGACTTATTTTGAGAATTGCCATCTAATAAATATATTGCAAGCTTAAATGCCTAGTAAGCATGGCACTTTCCTAATAGACTTAGTTTTTATTCAAATCACCCCAGAATTAATTCGAATTTTGGGAGTAATAGCTTTACAAGTATAGCTGATCTCTTCTTATTTTTTGATTTATATATATTATTTCATGTTATATGTTAAATATTCATATGATTAATTTTATTATATTGATAATTGTTTAATATATACCATATTTGTTTTCTTAATACTTTTAATAATCAATTTAATACCTATGAAACGAGCGAAAACTCAAAGGACTTATGGCACTTTAAATGGCCTATTCAAGTCAATGTTTCTAGCTTTATTCCTTTTATCTATTAGTTTTAATAATGGATATTCCCAAGTTAAAATTGGGGGAGATGAAACTATTATTGATGATGGTTCAATCTTAGAACTTGAGTCAACCGATAAAGCCTTCATTCCTCCAAGAATGACAACGGATCAAAGGAACACTATTCCTACTCCACTAACTGGAGCAATTATTTACAACTTGACAGAGTCTTGCTTACAAATAAATGTAAGTCTAAATGATACTCCTGAATGGTTGTGTATAACTACTACAAATTTCTTAGATGAATTCGCATGCGATTGCGAAGGAGGTGAAGCTGGCCAATCTGCTTATGAAATTTGGTTAGGATTAGGGAATGTAGGTACTATGGAACAATTCTTAGCAAGTTTGTCAGGTTCAAACGGATTGGATTGTTGGGATGCTGATGGAGATGGATTTGGAGATCCAGAGGAAGACATCAATAGTGATGGTGTTTTTGATTATTTAGATTGTAGAGGGCTACAGGGTCCTCAAGGTGTCCAAGGGGTACAGGGTGAACAAGGAATTCAAGGAATTCAAGGTGTTCAAGGACCACAAGGTGACCAAGGACTAGAAGGGCCTGCTGGTAAGCAAGGTCCAGCAGGACCACAGGGTGAGCAGGGATTTTCTGGATACCATTGTTGGGATTTAAATCAAAATGGGCAAAATGATGCTGAAGAGGATGTTAATAATGATGGTTTATTTTCAACATTAGATTGTCAAGGAAGACAAGGTATTCAAGGAGAAGCTGGTCCAGAAGGACCTCAAGGAGAGCAAGGAATACAAGGTGACCAAGGAACGCAAGGTCCTCAAGGAGAAGTTGGACCTATTGGTCAAACAGGACCTCAAGGGTCTCCTGGCGAGACTGGACCACAAGGTATTCAAGGACCACAAGGTATTCAAGGTGAACAAGGTACACAAGGGGTGCAAGGTTTACAAGGGGAGATTGGACCGCAAGGAGAAAGAGGACCCGCTGGCGAGCAAGGAATGAAAGGAATGTCAGGTACATCATGTTGGGACTTAAATGGTGATGGTATTAATAACCCAGAAGAAGATATAAATGAGGACGGATCATGGGATGCATTAGATTGCCAAGGTCCTGAAGGTCCAGTAGGAAAGCAAGGACCAGCCGGCGAGCAAGGAATGAAAGGAATGTCAGGAACAGCATGCTGGGACATAAATGGTAATGGCATTAATGACCCTGAGGAAGATTTTAATGGAGATGGCGTATACAATAGTTTTGATTGTCAAGG
>JAHDBF010000077.1:12365-16926 GCA_020630525.1 Saprospiraceae bacterium | reverse complement strand
TGTGATCCCTCCAGGACTCGAACCTGGAACCTGCTGCTTAGAAGGCAGCTGCTCTATCCAGTTGAGCTAAGAGACCATTTTTTTCCAACTGGAACGCAAAAGTATGTTTATTTTTTATTTGATGTGAAATATTACACCAACTATTTTAAATAAATTTTCATTTTTTCTGCCTTAATTTTTAATTACAATCAATCCAATAATATCTCTAAAATATCTATCGCCGCTTTACTGATTATTGTACCAGGACCAAAAACAGCAGCTACACCAGCTTCGAATAAAAATTCATAATCTTGTGGTGGTACTACTCCTCCCACGATTACCATAATGTCTTCCCTGCCCATTGACTTTAATGCATTGATTGCCGCTGGGACTAATGTCTTATGACCTGCAGCTAAAGAAGAAATTCCTAAGATGTGTACATCGTTTTCGATCGCTTGTTTTACCGCCTCTTCTGGTGTCTGAAACAATGGTCCAATATCTACATCAAAGCCAATATCTGCAAAACTCGTGGCGATGACTTTTGCACCACGATCATGACCATCTTGACCCAATTTAGCGATCATAATTCTCGGGCGACGACCAATTTTAGCTTCAAAATCATCTGATAATTTTCTCGCTTTTTGAAAGCTTTTATCCATTTTTATTTCATTAGAATACACTCCTGAGATCAATTGATTGTTTGCAACATATCTTCCGTAAGCTGTTTCCAAAGCATCAGATATTTCTCCCAATGTTGCATCATGTGTAGCAGCTTCTATAGCTAGAGCAAGGAGGTTTCCAGTATTGTTTTTTGCTGCATCAGCAAGATTATTAATCGCTTTTTTGTGCGCTTCTACATTACGATTTGCTTTTATATCGCTGATGCGTTTTATCTGACTTTCACGAACACTGTCATTATCAACAGACAAGATTGGTATATCAACTTCATTTTTTTGTTGATAAATATTTACACCAACAATTTTTTCTATTCCACTGTCAATTCTGGCTTGCTTTGCAGCTGCAGCAGCTTCGATTCTCATTTTAGGAATGCCTTTTTCGATCGCTTTTGACATACCTCCGTAACTTTCGATTTCTTGGATATGTTCCCAAGCTTTTTCTATCAAATCATTAGTCAATGATTCTATATATCCAGAACCAGCAAAAGCATCTACAGCATCAGTAACTCCACTTTCTTTTTGTATTTTTATCTGTGTATCTCGCGCTATTTTAGCAGAATAATCCGTAGGCAATGCCATTGCTTCATCCATTGCATTGGTATGTAAAGACTGCGTGCCACCAAGAGTAGCAGACATGGCTTCGAATGCTGTTCTTGCGACGTTGTTATAAGGATCTTGCGCCGTAAGGCTGTACCCAGAAGTCTGGCAGTGCGTCCGTAAAGCCATAGATTTTGGGTTTTCTGGATTGTATTGCTTCACAATTTTTGCCCATAATACTCGCCCTGCTCTCATCTTGGCAATCTCCATCATATAGTTCATCCCAATTCCCCAAAAGAAAGAAAATCTAGGAGCAAACGCATCTACAGTCAAGCCTGTTGACATTCCAGTACGAAGGTATTCCCAACCATCACTTAGCGTATACGCCAGCTCTAAATCAGCTGGTGCACCTGCTTCATGAATATGGTAACCACTAATACTAATCGAATTAAATTTCGGCATTTTTTCAGCGGTATATTTAAAGATATCCGCAATAATTCGCATCGAAGGAGCTGGCGGATATATGTAGGTATTCCTCACCATAAACTCTTTTAGAATGTCATTTTGAATAGTTCCAGTAAGCTTTTCCGCAGAGATTCCTTTTCGCTTAGCGGCTACTATAAAGAAGGCAAGAATTGGAATAACTGCTCCATTCATAGTCATTGAGACCGATATCTTATCTAATGGAATTCCATCAAACAACAACTCCATATCTGCAACAGTATCTATGGCTACACCTGCCATCCCGACATCGCCTTTTACCCGAGGATGATCGGAATCATATCCTCTATGTGTTGCCAAATCAAATGCAACAGACAATCCTTTCTGTCCTGCTGCCAAGTTCTTTTTATAAAAAGCATTGCTTTCTTCCGCAGTACTAAATCCTGCATATTGACGTATGGTCCATGGTCTTCCCTGATACATACTTGCGTAAGGCCCTGAGAGATATGGCGCTATTCCACTAACAAATCCATCTTGAAGATTTTTCTTATTTGGGTCAATAGGATAATGCGATAGAATAGAAATTTCCTCAGCAGAAAGTTTTTCTTCCTTCGCTACTATTTTCTCTCTACCAAGCTTTGAATTAAAAGTATAATTGGTGATTTCCATATCACTAAGATAAGAATTGAAATCTATTCTATAACGGTAATACTTCCTTTGTATTCCAAAGTTTCTCCATCTGTAAAACTTATGATCGCGAAATATACATACACGCCAGGATTTACTTTTTGACCACTTGCCGTCGCATCCCATCCTGAAAATGACTCTTCACCTTTTTTAATCTCTTCTTGAGAAAACAATAAATTTCCCCATCGATCATAAATATGTAAAAGGTCTACCTGAATAACTCCTTCGCCCATATATGGAACAAAGTTATCACCACGGCTTTCCATATTAATGATGTTTGGTATGAATACATTTCTTATGGCTTTCACTTCTACAAATACTTGATCTTCTCCAGTACACCCATTTTCATCTGTAACCAATAAATCATAAAATGTTGGAACGCTGTTATAAATATTGATAGACTCACAATCAATATCAATACATTCAAACTCCTCTTGGGTGCTTGACCAGCTTAACGAATCAATTGCAAAATCTGAAACTATCGTTGGATTAATAGCAACAGTATCTCCAATATTTAACGTAAAATCATCGCCAAGAGAAACTTCTAATGGAGCAGGTTGGTCAATAAATATTTCTATCGGATTTTCAATTTTACATCCATCACTATCTGCTACCGAAATAGTATAATCCCCTGTAAAAACGGTTAAGCATGAATCAATTGGTAAATTGAAACCATTATTAACAGCATAGGTATAACCTACACCTGTACCTCCTGATACTACTCCCATACATAACTGTGTAGAGCCAGAATTACATAATATTGGATCAGGTGTAATTAGGTCTGCGACCAATGGTGTTGACTCCATGATTTCATAGCTTGTGGTAGCAGTACAACCATTTCCATCAGTGACTACAATCGTATAAATACCTTCCGTAAGATTAGTGGCTATATCTGTAGTAGAAACATTGGGAGTCCATTGAAAACTATAGGTATTATCTCCACCAGTAGGCGTAACAACAATAGTAGCACCATCAGTTCCTAGGCAACTAGAATTTATGGTTGCATTAGGATTTATGTTTAAGAATAAACTATCTGGTTCCTCTAATATAAAATCAAAATTTGCTGCACAATTATTATCATCTGTTATTGTTAAACTCGTCATACCTGATGCCAAATTCATCACAACATCAGCTGTAGTATTGTCAGACCATAAGTAGGTATATTCTCCACTTTCCGTTCCACCAGAAGCAAAAACAGATATCATCCCATCTTCTTCTCCTACACAAGATGGACTCGTTAAAGTTTCTGTTACCATTATAGAATCTGGAGCTGGCACATTAAAAAATACAGTATCAGAAGCGCATACACCACCTTGAGGATCGTTATCATAAACGACAACAAAGTTTTCTCCAGCATTTAAGTCAGTCGCAGAACCAGTTGTAGCTACTCCATTATTTACAGGATTAGACCATTCAAAAGAAAAATCTATCGACCCAAACGGACTTCCAGAAACAATTACTGTAGCTCCACCATCATTTCCCCCTGCACAAGATGTTGGAGTGATATTTCCTACCATAACGGTCAATGCACTTTGGGCAATCAATTCAAATGATTGTTCAATAGAGCAACCAGTATCGTCATTAGTTATGGTAACATCATATGTTCCTGGGTTTAGATTTATGGCATTCCCAACAGTTAGTAAATTATCGTGACTCCATTCAAAACTAGGATTTGGTACATCAGTGATCGGTCCAAAATTTATATCCCCATTCATACTACCGACACATGCTGGCTGCACAATAGTTACATCATCAACTACAAATTCGCCAGCCGCTTCTAAAGTTACTTCAGCGACACTCATACATTCTGAGCCTTGTGCAGATACGGTGACAGTATATGTTCCTTGCCCTAAATCAGATACCGTCGCAGTATTTCCTACTACCATCTCATTTTCATCAGTCCATACGATCTCAATATTCGCAGGTGCATTCTGAACGACAACCCCAACTTCACCTAAAGTAGCATTCTGACCACAACTGATTTCTGTAATAACACTGGCAGTAATATCAAGTGCATCCATCGGAGGCGTTAATTCAAAAGCACTTGAATTTGTACATCCATTCTCATCAGTTACTGTGACTTCATACATTCCAGAATTTAATCCAATAATAGAGGAACTAGTCTCATCATTACTCCAAAGGAAACTAAGATTTCCCGTTCCTCCAGAAATATCTGTTAATATTTCTCCGTCATTACCAGCGCATGTCGGATTAATAACTTCGTCTAATACAATTGAGAT
>JAHDBF010000077.1:0-12265 GCA_020630525.1 Saprospiraceae bacterium | reverse complement strand
TTGGCACATTAATCGTTTCTGTTTGCCATTGTGAATTTGACCATTCAATGTCATAATTTGTGTCATCTCCACCTGAGATAATAACGCCTACTTCACCCAGAAACTGAGATTGAGCGCATAATGGTTGGGATAGCACTATGGTTTCTACTTCTAGCGGATTTGCTCCCGTAATTTCTATAGGATTGTTGATATTATCAATAGTTTGTCCATTAGATCCATCAATAACCGTTATCAAATATGTTCCTGGTTCTAGGCCAGTGATGGTTTGAGGAACTCCATTTCCCGATATTGGTCCAGAGGTGACATTACCGCTTGTTGGAGGGTCAAGACTCCACGTATATGGTCCAGTTCCTCCGCAAATAGAAAAGTTGATTTCAGAATCATTATTTGCACCATTACACATTTGCCAATCTATAAAAAGGTCTTTGCAATCGATCTCAGCTTCATTTTGTATAACAATGGCTGTTTCTTCAAAAATACAACTTACCCCATTTGGAAATGTGATGAATATTTCATGGAATACTTGGTTACTCGTCAACGAAATAAGTGATTGATCTCCAGGATCTCCAACAGCTTCTAAGAATAGATTCGCGATTTGTGTTCCATCAGCTAAATCCACCCCTACTCCATTATTATCAAACCATACAACACCTATATTACCTTGAGGAGCAGTCATTACATTTGGTTCGATAGGTGCTAAAGGACTGCCAGTTGCATCAAAGTTCTGAAATTCGAAAACAGTCGAATTAAAAGAAATGGTAAATTGAAATGAAGCTACAGATTGGAACCCATTTACTAAAATTTGCACTAGAACCAACTCCCCTGGGCAGATATTTTCAGGAAAAACAAAGACAAATTCTAAATCACCTTCTATAGCATCACATTCTGGATCATTCTGTCCATATATCAGGTTAGTTGCAAATAAAAAACAGATTATAAGTACAAGATTATAGGCTCTCAATTGTGCTTTGATTTTAATGATTTGCAAATATACTAACGATAGTATATTATTAATATCTTTAATGTGATAGTTAATAATCCATGAATAAAAAACATGAATATTATAACTAGTTTAACGAATCAAAACCAATATTCGTTGTGAATATTGGTCAAGAATATCAAAATAGATTTTTATAGGCTTTAAAAACAAAAAAATCTCGATTAATAAATTAACCGAGATTTAAATTAAATTCTATTTCTTAAGAATAAATTGTCGTTGGGATGGGACACTGTTCCTAAAAAACAATTGAATTTATTTTGTGATCATTTTGAAGTATTTTTCGATAGTTGTCGGCATCATCAATGGTTGTAAATTTACCCATTAATACTTTATACCAGACTTTTCCATCTTTATAATCATTCAAAACGATGATTTCGTCAATAAATTGATCTCTTATCTCATTTACTTTCCTTAAAGCACTTTGATAATTGTTATAATCTCCTATTAATAGTCTATATGTAGACTTAGAGGCTAATTTTTTCTGATACGCTGCATACAATTCCATCATTTCTTTATTTTCTTGGTAATTTGATGGTTCGTAACCTGCTGGACTTTGATTAAAAAAGTGCCTTTTCTCTACTTTGTTATCAGCATTCAGATGAAAACTAAGTAGATTCAAGAGTTTTGACCTAGAAAGTGTTTCTTGCATTCGTTCAACCACAGCACCTTTATCGTCAAATATCAACATCGTAGGTAATACTCCGACGCTAAATTTCTCTTTTAATCCATATCCTTCTGGTGTATCTATATCTACTTTCAAAGATATGTAATTGTTGTTTAACATGCTTACAACTTCAGCGTCTACAAATGTAGTTTTATCCATCCATTTACATGGCGTACACCAGTTGGCATAAAAGTCAACAAACAATAATTTTCCTTCCGAGATTGCTCTTTGCTTGGCAGTCTCAAATGATTCTTGGGAAAACGCAATTCTATTTGGGTTTCCATTTTCAGCAAATGAATGATGAGAGTAACTCAACATTAGGGCTAAAAATAATACGGCTTTTAAGGTAGTTTTATATAGCAAACTCATGGTTGTTATTTTTTTTACATTAAGTAATATTTGCTATTTACCTAGTTTGCAAAATCCGTACCATATATTTTATTTATTTTTAATATGTTAAAGATTTAGTGAAAATTTTGGTCATAAAAACCTATTAACCCTTATCAATTAACCTTTTAATTCTATGCTTTAGTTGTGCAGATAATAATAAATTATATGATTACCCGCTTTCCATAACCAAATGATTGTGTTAATGTGGCTAAAGCCAAATTCTAACAAATTAATATCCTGTTGATTAAAAAAACTGAAATTATATCGTAAGAAGTACAGCAATTTGAGTTAGGTTTCTAATTGTGTTGCATTTATTGGTTGAATTCAAGATAAAATAATATGCTATTTGGCGATTTTAATTATTGATTTAAATGAGAATTTATAATTTTTAGAATTCGAGAAATGTAAATTTCTAATTTTGTTATACCTTGTTATCGAGCTTATCAATTAGGTTCAGAGGAAGTTTTAAAGAAAAGATTTAATATGTCAAATATAAAAGCCTGTATTTCAGGTATTGGATCGTATTTACCACCAGATATTTTATCTAATAGTGATTTAGAAAAAATGGTCGACACCAACGATCACTGGATTACCACACGGACTGGCATTAAAACTAGACATATTTTAAAAGGGGAAGGATTAGGTACTTCTCACATGGGGACAAAGGCCGTCCAACAGTTATTGGAAAAGACAAATACTGACCCTAACGAAATAGAATTAATAATATGTGCTACGGTGACCGCAGATATGGTATTCCCCGATAATGCCAATACCATTGCTGATAAAGTAGGCTTAAAAAAAGCGTACGGATTTGATGTAAATGCAGCGTGCTCAGGATTTTTATATTCTATAAATATTGCTTCAAAATTTATAGAATCAGGAACACACAAAAAAGTTATCGTAGTAGGTACTGATAAAATGTCTTCAATCATCGATTATACCGATAGAGCAACATGCGTAATTTTTGGAGATGGTGCTGGGGCGGTATTATTAGAGGCTAACACTGAGGGATATGGTATTCAGGATTCAATTTTAAAAGGCGATGGGTCGGGCAGAGAATTTTTGCATATGAAAGCTGGTGGTTCTGTAAAACCAGCAACTGTAGAAACAGTAGCAAATAAAGAACATTTTGTGTACCAAGATGGAAAACCAGTGTTTAAGCGTGCAGTAAGTGGCATGTCCTCAACTATTAAGGATATTTTGAAAAGAAATGAATTGACTAAAGATGACATTAGTTGGGTAGTTCCGCATCAAGCCAATAAAAGAATCATTGACTCAGTTGCGCATATGCTCGATTTCCCAATGGAAAAAGTGATGGTAAATATCGAGAAGTATGGTAATACTACAGCAGCAACGCTCCCATTATGCCTTTATGACTATGAAAATCAACTTAAAAAGGGAGATAAAATCATACTAACTGCATTTGGAGGAGGATTTACGTGGGGTTCTGTTTTAATCAACTGGGCTTATGACTAGCTAAATTGCATTTTGCAAGGACAATTTTTTTATCTTCGCATCAAACTTAAAAATTAAATATATTTAGATGGCAAATACTTCTGAAATCAAAAATGGACTTTGTTTAAACCATAGCAATGATGTATATAAAGTTATAGAGTTTTTACATGTAAAACCAGGTAAAGGTCCAGCATTTGTCCGATGTAAACTTAAGAGTCTAACTTCTGGCAAAGTGGTAGATAATACTTGGCCATCAAGTCATAAAATTGATATTGTAAGAGTTGAGCGTAAAAAATTCCAATTCTTATATAACGATGATTCTGGTTATCACTTCATGGATAATGAAACTTATGATCAAGTAGCCTTAGAAGAAAAATTGATCGATAATGTACAATTTTTAAAAGAAGGAATGGAAATCGACGTACTATATCATGCAGAAAAAAACCTTCCTTTGACTGTAGATTTACCCCAATATGTAAATTTATTGATTACACAAACTGACCCAGGAGTAAAAGGCAATACAGCTACAAATGCGTCTAAGCCAGCGTTTGTTGAAAGTGGAGCAGAAATTAAAGTACCAATCTTTATTAACGAAGGCGATGTCGTCAAAGTTGATACAAGAACGGGTAATTATATGGAAAGAGTAAAAGTTTAATTATGACTTTAAAAGAAATTAAGGAACTAGTCAAAGTAATTGACGAAACCGAATTGTCAGAATTCAAATTAAAGAAAGAAAACTTTGAACTGACCATTAAATCTAAACAAACTGATGCTACAGTACAAACTGTCATTAACCCTAATCCTATGGTTACAATGGCACAACCAGTACAACAAGTAGCTTCTGCTCCGGCACCAGCAGCAGAAAAAGCGGTACCTGCTGAACCTACAGAAATAGATTCCAGCAACTTGATTGAGGTAAAGTCTCCTATCATTGGAACATTCTATAGGTCTCCATCACCAGACAAGCCACCTTATCTAACAGTAGGTGATAATGTCAATGTAGGAGATGTTGTATGCATTGTCGAAGCAATGAAATTGTTTAATGAGATAGAAAGTGAAGTTAGTGGCACAATTGTAAAGGTTCTCGTTGAGGATGCAAGTCCTGTCGAGTATGATACACCACTATTCCTTGTTGATCCGAAAGGATAAGACATCACCCAAAACCAACTTACATGTTTAAGAAAATCTTAATCGCTAATCGCGGAGAAATAGCACTAAGAGTAATACGTACCTGCAAAGAAATGGGTATCAAAACTGTTGCTATATATTCAACTGCAGATGCAGAAAGTTTACATGTTAGATTTGCTGATGAAGCCGTAAAAATCGGCCCACCAGCATCAGCAGATTCATATTTAAATATTCCTAAAATAATGGCAGCTGTGGAAATCACTAATGCTGATGCCGTCCATCCAGGGTATGGATTCTTAGCAGAAAATGCTGATTTTGCCGAAGTATGTGAGGAATATGGCGTAAAATTCATTGGTCCTTCTGCAGAAATGATCCGTAAAATGGGTGATAAAATCACAGCAAAAGATACCATGATTAAAGCCAATGTTCCTGTCATTCCAGGAACTGACGGACTGCTAAAAGACTTAAAATCTGGTATTGCAACAGCTAATGAAGTTGGTTATCCAGTTATCCTAAAAGCTACGGCTGGTGGCGGTGGGAAAGGTATGCGTGTAGTATGGAATGATGAAGAATTCCAAGACCAATGGGATTCTGCAAAAAAAGAAGCAAAGGCATCATTTACCAATGATGGTATTTACCTAGAAAAATTTATTGAAGAACCAAGGCATATTGAAATACAAATCATCGGAGATCAATACGGCAATGTAATTCACTTATCAGAAAGGGATTGTTCGATCCAACGTAGACACCAAAAATTAGTAGAAGAAGCACCATCTCCATTCTTAACAAAAAAATTAAGGAAAGAAATGGGTGAAGCTGCAGTTAACGCCGGAAAATCCATCAACTACGAAGGTGTAGGTACCGTAGAATTTTTAGTAGATAAATACAAAAAATTCTACTTTATGGAAATGAACACAAGAATTCAGGTAGAACATACTGTAACAGAAGAAGTTTTAGATCAAGACCTTATAAAAGAGCAAATCAAAGTTGCGGCTGGAGATAAATTGGGATCTAAAGACTACTATCCTACTTTGTACGCAATGGAATGTAGAATCAATGCCGAAGACCCATATAATGATTTCAGACCTAGTCCAGGGAAAATAACTTCTTTTCATAGTCCCAAAGGCCATGGAGTTAGAGTTGATACCCACGCATATGCTGGTTATACTGTTCCTCCTTATTACGATTCTATGATTGCTAAATTGATCTGCAAAGCGCGAAGTAGAGAAGATTGTATATTGAAAATGAGACGCGCATTAGATGAATTTATCGTTGAAGGAATTAAGACTACGATACCATTCCATCAGAAATTAATGCTAGATGAGAAATTTATTAGCGGGAAATTCAATACTAGCTTCTTAGAATCGTTTGATTTAGGTGAGGCAGAAAAATAAGCTGCCCATATATTTATGGCAGAATTATTTTCTCTATTAAAACATCTTAAACCATATAAAAGCTACGTAATAGCTTCTATATTATGCCAGATTGGATATGCCATTTTTACATTGGTTAGTATCCCGCTTATCATTCCTTTTTTTCAAGTTCTCTTTAATGAAAAACCCAAGGAATTAACTAAACCAGAATCCGTAATTGAAGGAGCAAATTGGTTAGAATTTTACTTTAACCAGTTGATAGCTTCATATAGTAGAGAGGATGCATTATTGGGAATATGTATAGCGATAGTAGTACTTTTCTTTTTCAAAAATCTATTTAGATATCTTGCGTTATATACAATGAACCCTGTTAGAAATGGTATTGTAAAGGATTTGAGAAATGACCTTTTCCAGCAATTACTTATCATTCCATTACACGAATTAAAAACCAGAAAAAAGGGAGACATCATTTCTAGAATAACCATGGATGCACAAGAAGTAGAATGGAGTATCCTGCAAGTTCTAGAAGCATTTATAAAATCTCCTCTGATTATTATTGGATCAGTAATATTTATGATTTTTATATCGCCAAAACTTACTTTATTCGTTTTTGTATTGATGATATTTACGATTTTTATTATCGGCGCAGTCTCAAAATCTCTAAGAAAAGATTCAAAAAAATTACAAGAAAATCTATCGAGTATCACTTCTCATGTCGATGAAAGTATCTCAGGAATGTCAAATATCAGGTCTTATAATCGCCAATCGTTTTGGGAAAATGAATTCAATCAGAAAAACAAGAGTTATTTTACAAAGATCGTTTCAGTCCTAAGGAAAAAAGATTTAGCCAGCCCGCTATCAGAATTTTTAGGTATCGCAGTAGTGTCATTACTTTTGTACTATGGATCTTATCAGGTATTCCAAGGGAATTTTAGTCCTGAGACATTTTTTGCATTCATATTTGCCTTTTATCAGATTATTGAACCATCAAAATCTTTCTCTTCAGCTTATTATAATTACAAAAAAGGATTGGCCGCATATGATCGAATCAAAGAATTTAACTTTGATGCAATGCACAAATTAGATCATTCCCAATCAACAAAATCTTTCCACTTTAATAATAATATTGTTTTTAATCAGGTCAATTTTATATACCCTAACAAAAAAGATCTAGCAATAAAAAACATTAGCTTCACCGTAGAAAAAGGAAGTACTGTAGCACTAGTAGGTGCATCAGGTTCTGGAAAGTCCACCATATTATCGCTATTGCTCAAATTCTACTCAATAGATACAGGTAGTATTTTAATAGACGGAAATAACTTTAATGAAATATCTACCAGCGAATGGAGGGAAAATATTGCTTTCGTAACCCAAGATGCATTTCTCTTTCATGGCAGTTTAAAAGACAATATCATTTTTGGTAGAGAAAAAATCTCCGATTCTAAAATTATTGAGGCAATGAAAAATGCAAACTTAGCTGCGATGATTTCTGATTTAGGAATGAATGTCGGACAATCTGGACAAGCACTTTCTGGCGGAGAAAGACAACGCGTATCTATCGCAAGAGCTTTAGCAAATGATCCAGAAATATTATTGCTTGACGAACCAACCTCTTCATTGGATCCTAAAGCAGAAAAAGAAGTGAGTGAAGCCATACATAAGTGCATGAGTGGAAGAACAGCCATAATCGTAGCACACAAATTTTCTACAATAAAAAATGCAGACAAGATCATTGTTTTAGATAAAGGAGAAATCGTTGAACAAGGAACTCATGAAGAACTGATTAACAATAACGGTCACTATTATAAATACTTAAGCCTCCAAAAAGATTTTTAAAATGAATCGAATACTACTTTTCCATTTACTTTCGATTTGTGCTGCGACATTAATTGGACAAAGCAATTTAAGTTTTATATCAATTCCAATGCTAGGAGACACCAACTATCTGTATGAAATTGCCAATCCAGAAAAGATATTTTCTAAACAAATTGATAATGCCAAAACTTGGTACTTAGACCAATCTTTGTCTCCTTGTTATAAAATAGTTAGCTATGATATTCAGGATTTAAATATCAAATATGATGATGGTTTTAATCAATATACTTTCCGCGAAATTGATGAAAATATTACCCTAAACAAACTCAAAACCACAGATCCTTTTTTAGGGACTGAATGCGAAATACTATACAATAATCAAAGAAGAATAGACAGCAACTTTGATTCTCTACAAAATTACTTTAAGCAAAGTTATAGTATTCAAATAGAATATAAAACCAAAGATTTACCAGAGGATCTTAGGGTTTTACTAAATCAGAATGTTCAAATAAAAATACGTTTATCTGTAAATGTTCATGCCGTTTTTGAAAAAGAAAACAACGAAAACATAATTCTACCTCAAGAAAATTATAAAACCTCTTTACTGGACAGTAAGCACACCTATTCCCCACTAAATATAAAAATATATTCAGGTGGAGAATGGATTGAACCCGATAAAAGCTTATATGAAAAGATGATGCCCTTCTTTCCAGTAGCATCAACGCACAAAAAAGAATTCTTCATAAATGAAAATTCTTTTAAAATAGCAGAACTACAATTTGGGCAAGAAAATCCTAACGTAGCTACAAATGCTTACTTCCTTTCATTCAGAAAAAACAACCGAATTTCGGATTGTAACAAAACAGGTAATAAGATTTTTGTTTACCCCAATCCTTCATTTGGAAACTTCTATATCCAAATGAAAGATATTCCGAATGGAAACTACACTTTTAACTTATATAATATTATCGGAAAAAAACTTCACACCATCCCATTTACAAATCAAAACGGAGAGAAAATTCTTATCAAATTAGAAGGGCTTAGTAAAGGAACGTATATTTACTCCGTTGACAGCCCAGAAGGAAAAAAGATTCAAACTAAAAGACTCATGATAATGTCAATATAGTTTTTTCTTGACCTGAAAAAACAACTCTTTTCCTGCTCGAGGTTTTATAGAATTATAGCATTCCTCCATCTTATCAATAGTAAAATTTGTCTCAAATAATTCTTTATATTCTTGCATATTCCCATCAAATGGAGGACCTTCTACAGTTCCTAAATTATTAAATAAAACTCCTACCAATTTCCCATTATCGCTCAATAATTCATACATTTTATCAATGTAATCATGTCTCCGATCAGGATGGATAGCACAAAAAAAAGTTTGCTCAATTATCAAATCAAAAGATCCATCAAAAGTGAAAAAATCATTTTTTATGATATTTTCCTTAGGAAATTTCGGTGCTCTAAAAATAAATTTCTCAATAGCTTTATCCGAAAAATCCAAAGTATATACATTTTTAAAACCCAAATCATATAAATATTCAGCTTCGTAGGCATTTCCGCATCCTGGAATAAGTACAGTTATATTTTGGTCAGATAACTGATCAAAATATGCCTTCAACGGGGCACTAACTTCTCCTAAATCCCAGCCAGTATTCCCATCATTCCATCTGTTTTCCCAAAATATCTTTTCCATAAATTTTATTATTAGACTTAATTTTCAAGTAATTTGTGAACATATGAAAAAAATAGTTTTAGCGATAATATTCTTGGCTTTGATAAGTTATTTTGGGTTATTCTACTTTTCTTGTAGCAACTTTCCATCAGATGCGCTTACTCCCAGGAAGTTAAATCCCGATCATAAAATTTCTTTTAGTTTAATGCAAGATCAGGTAAAAATACCATTAAATGATAAAGATTCTATCAATGGGATTTTCTTCAAAACCAATGTTGCTAGACCTAGAGGTATTGTACTATTTTTTCATGAAGGTGAAGGAAGTTTAGAGTCCAACAGAGTCAAAGCATTAACATTTACTACAAAACAATTTGTAGTAATTATGGCTGATTACCCAGGTTATGGTCACTCCAAAGGAGTAGCTAGCGAGTCTGGGTTTTATGACACAGCTGATGCAATTTGGGATTGGGCCAATCTGCACTATCCAAATCTCAAAAAACTTAGTTTTGGAAAAAAATTAGGAACACTACCAGCTACTTATTTGGCATCAAAACACGATCTGAAAAAAGTAATTTTAGAATCTCCCTACAATAATTTATCTCATCTTTTCTCGTGTACATATAGCTATTTTCCTAGCTGTTCATCATTGGAAAATATATTTCCAATAGACAGTTATATAGAAAAGATTTCAGAACCACTGCACATTATTCTTGCTGGTAAATCTGAATGCAAGTACGACCCAATTCCGCCAAAAGCAAGTTACACTATTATCAATTGCGCGGCAGATGATAATCTCACTGCATATACTAAATATCACGAAGAATTGGATGCCTTTTTAGCTGATATTATACTTAAATAAATGATGGCTATACGCATTTAGTAACCTAACTCAATTTGCTGTACTTTTTATAATATAATTTCAGTTGGTTTTAACCTACCAGACATTAATTTGAGGGAATTTGGCTTAATCTAACTAAACACAATCATTTGGTTATGTAAATCAGATTATCATAAAATAAATAGTAATACATCTCTTTCGTAGGGTTAATAAATTATTTATAATAGATTTACTTTTTCTTTATTCACAATATAATTTAAGATGTTTAGATCATTACTTCTCGTAGTTTTCAATTTTATATTCTTGTTTAGTTTATCCGGGCAATCATATGTTGCTGCTGAAAGTGCAGAGTATGATCCGATTAACGATAGATGGTATGTGTCAAATGGAAATTCTATAATCATAGACGATGGATCAAATAATCTTTCTTTTTTTGGCGATGGAAAATCCAATGCTGGAATGGAAATGTGTAATGGATATATCTTTTGTGTTGATGGAACTGCAATCGTAGGATATGATGTCAATACAGAACTAGAAGTATGTCGAGTCGATTTTCCAGATTCTGGATACTTGAATGGATTGACAAACAACGGAGATGGTATATTATATGCAACAGACTTTCTCAAAAGAACTATCTATGAAATAAATGTAAAAGATATAGAATCCCCAATAGGTAGTCTACTTGTAGAAGGCTTGCCATCTACACCTAACGGTATCGTATATGACAAAATAAACGATAGATTAATATACGTTTCATTTAGTAATGATGCAATAATCTATAGCGTTGATATTGAAACAAAACACATAGGAGCAATAGCAAATCCGCCCTATGGAAGTCTTGATGGAATCGATGAAGACAACGAAGGAAACTATTATATTTCTAGTTATTCAGACAATGTGATATTTCGTTATGATCGTTTTTTTAATCAAATTCCTGAAGTATTAGCTACACCAATATTGAATAATCCCGCGGATTTAGGATATTCTTTAGAGACTGATACTTATGCAATCCCTATGGGTGATAGAGTACTATTCATATCACGTACCTTATCGACTGAAGAAGGTATTGATACTAAAAATACGCTAGATATCTACCCAAACCCTATCAAGTCCCACGCATCTATACATTTTAATATTCAAGAAAAAACGAACATTGCTTTGGAAATTCAAAATCAAATAGGTCAAACAGTGAAGACACTTTATAAAGGGATATTGCTTGCAGGAAATCACAAAATGAACTTGAGCAATGCAAATTTATCAAATGGAATTTATTATGTTTCTTTAAAAAGCGAAAAGCAAAGCTTAACCAAAAGATTTATAGTTTCTAAATAGTTTTATAATTAACACAGCTTTAATTTTTTAAGAATATAATTTAACAAAAGATTGGCTTTACTTAGTAGCAATAAAAATGCTGCTATGAAAAAGACATTACTTGTTTTAAGCTTAATTTCATTTATTTTTATCGGATGCGAAACAGAGGGGTGTCAAGAAATTAACTCCTGGAATTATGATCCTGAAGCCACTGTTGATGATGGATCATGTGATTTATGGCGAAATCAATTTTTAGGTTTTTATGAAATTGAGGAAAATTGTGGCCCGCAAAAATATCAATATAACTTTTCTATTTACGAAGGAAATTTTTCTACATCTTCTATTGTTATCACCAATTTTGGGGATTTTGGTATTAATCTCAATGCAGATGTCAAAGAAAATTTTGTTTCTATTCCAAATCAAACTTTCATAAACAATGGAAATGAAATTACCGTTAATGGCGGTTTAGGAGAAATACGAAATGGCGTTTTAACCTTAAATTATCAATTCATTTTTAATGGTTCTGCCAATAATTGTATTATGCATTGTTTTAGCATTTAAATAGTCAATATTCATAAAAAAAAAGGCCTTCTTAAAACAAGAAGACCTTTTC
>JAHDBF010000076.1:10529-16952 GCA_020630525.1 Saprospiraceae bacterium | reverse complement strand
ACTTCATTTATATTAGGATAACCGTATTGGTCTAAATATTTAGCTATTTTATTTAGATTTGAAACATCAACATCGTTATTAAAATCATTTGATTCTCGAATGCCTTGATCCAAATTGAAAATTTCTTCAAGGAAGATTCTATGTTCTTCTTTTGTTTTTAATTGATCTATTTCAATGCTTGAATTACAGGAAAATAGCATAATAAAAACTCCAATAGAAACTAAAGCCTTTATCACAACTATTGCTTAAGGGTTGTTTTAGATTTATTGATTAGATTATTTAGTTCTACCAATTTATCCTCCGCTCTTTTTATTAAATCCATTTTAGCAGCGTGTTCAACTTTGGTGATGTTTCCACTTTTATAATCTGAATCAATTTTTGCTTTTGCATTTTGGATTTTTAATATTGCAGAAGAAGCTTTTTTTGAAGCTATTTGTACAGAACCATGCAGTTTTGATTTATTAATTCTTGCTTGTTTTGATGCTCCAGATTTTTTATTAGGATTACTTGGTACGCTAACTTGTTTTGAAAGCTCGGTATCAGCATTTGGAGCTAAATTTTTCTTCTCTTGTCTTTGCTTCAACATTTCTAAATTTTCTTTGGTTTTTTTAACCCCAGAAAGTTTAATCTTTGAAACTGAACTTGCATCCTTTAGGCCTTCGGAAGTTCTAATTTTATCATTGGTAGGTTTTACAACTGCTTTAATTTTCTCCTGAGCGTATAAGTTAGAACCACCAAAAAATACTAGTAGTAGAATTAAATATTTTGAATTCATAATGGTTTATTCTTCAATTTGATTTATTAAATTTTCTAGTTCCTTTACAGCATTATTTAGTTCAGCCTCTTCCTTTTCATATCTAAGTGCCAATTCATCCTTAGTATTATTATCTTCAATTTGTTTTAGAGATCCAACTTTATTTAGAGTATCATTCTTATTCTCCATTTTTTTATCTGGACTACAAGCAAAAAAAACAGAGATGCAAAGCATTGTAAATAGGTACTTCATATTTTAGCATAATATTTTAATGGGAGCAATTTACAATTATTTAATCATTTTTCAATAAAAATATTTAATGCGAATCAACTGAAAATCAGCGACTTAATATAAATATCAAAAAAAATCACAAATCCTACTTTTTATTTGCAGCGAATTAGACATGAATATGCTTTAAGTAATTGTAGCCTACTTTAGTTTGAGATAATTAAGTATAAAAATTATGAAATCTTCTAAATACCATCTGCTAATTTTTCTAATACCAATCTTTCTAATAGGTTGTTATGAAGATTTTGACAATTCAGATTCTGAAAGGTCAATTGAACAGCCAGACATCATTGTGGATTCTAAATTGACAGGAACACTTATTGGAGAAGATAATGAGGAGATTAATGATTATGTGGTAACTGTTGATGGAGAAGAATTTAATATAAATGGAAACTACTTTAATATTTCAAAGGAATATATCAAACAAAAGAATCAACATATTACACTCATAAAAGATGGTCAAAATGTTGGATTTGCGAATGTAACAATAGTAAAGGAAGATATTAATAAATATAAATTTCAGATTTTTCCTTCTCAAACATCTATTTCTAATCAAGAAAACATTGTTTTAAGTCAGGATTTTTCTATTATATACAATACGTCAGATTTTACTTCTACTAATATTGAATTAGTTTCAGGTTTTACGAATGATCAAAATTTATTAAACCAAATTGGAGTATTAGGTTTAGATAATCAGAACGAAGAAGTTTTTTTAAATGCTAAAGTTGCTTTCAGGATTCAACCTAAATCAAGTCTTGAAGAGTTATTAACAGACAAAAGTCTAAAATTAGCATACAATATTGAAAACTTAAATTCATCCAAATTGGCATTATTTTATTATGATAAAAACTTATCGAAATGGATTTATCAAATAGACCTAACTACAAATATTGGAGAAGTTTCCATTGATAAATTAGGGTATTACAAGATCGCGGATTATACTAAGGCAAAATATGTTGAAGGAGAAATTCAAATTGAAGAAAAAGCAATTTCATATCAGGAGTTTACTCTTTCAGAAAACAATATAAAGAAAATCAGTACTGCAAACGGGAAATGGAATGCCATTTTACCAATAGAGTCAGAAACAGAAATGATTTTAAGAAATTCTTGCTCGGAGGATTTTCAGCGTTTCACGATTGACACGAATGATGAGAATAGTATCCAAAATATAGATCCAAATTTTAATTCTCAGTACTGCCCTATCAATGTTAAGGTATTAGATTGTGATGGAAATGAAATTGAAATTCCTTCTTTGTCAATGGAATCAAACTCAAACAAGGAAATATATACTTTCCCAGAAACCCAAGTCGATGCAATCATTCCGCTTTGTGAAAACAACTTCAATACTACTGTATTCAATTCCGAAGATGGCAACACATCAGGTGTTTCGCTTCCATGGGATAAAACGATCGAAGATGAACTAGGTATACTTTCTGATTGTGAAGAGTTTGACAAAGGTTTTAATTACATTGAAATTGAAGGAGTACAAAAAACATTTGAATCTTTTACTTCCTATTATAATGGAGGTAAAACATTTCTTACAACAGAGGACAATTCTATTCAGATTGCATTTAAAGGTAATGAAATAGGTTTTCATGAAGAAAATGAAGTAAATATTTTTATCAATGATCAGAGTTTTGGAACGACTGGATATTCCATAGATTGTTTGCAATCTAATGAAGGATGTGGAATCACTGAATTCTATGTAAGTCACTATAGTAATGATCCAAACGAATTTATAAGAGCATCTTTTGAAGGCGAAATATGGGCACAAAGAATTAATCCTCCACAAGCTGGATATTTCAAAATTAAAGGACAAATAATTATTAAAAACTAAACTCCAAAATACAAGAACCAACTTTTGACTGAAGGAGAAATAATATTAGGCTGTAAAGCGCAAAATAGAATTGCACAAAAACTATTTGTGGAGGAATACTCTAGATATCTTTTTGCAGTTTGTCGAAGATATATCTACGATCAAGAACTGGCAAAAGATTGTCTTCAAGAATCCTTAGTGGAGATACTTCAAAAGATTGGAAAATATAATGAGGAAGGAAAATTTAAATCTTGGATAGCAACAATAACAGTAAGGAAATGCTTAAGACAGATTAAAGCAATCAAGAAGCATCAGTACACAGAAATGGAATCAGTAACGGAACCAGGGTGTGAAGACAAAACACTTCTAAAACTTGAACACAATGACGTAATGAAATTTATAAATACATTGCCTGAAAACTATAGAATTGTAATCAACATGTATTTAGTAGAAGGATTTTCGCATAAAGAGATCAGTGATGAATTAGGGATAAATGAAAGCAGCTCCAGATCTATATTGACGCGAGCAAAAAAAATGATAAACAAAGCTTTTGAAGATGAGAAAATGAAGGTAGTATATAAGAATAAAAAAAAATTAATCAGTTAAAAATATCCAGTGATGGAATTAAATAATAAAGAACAAAAATTTAAAGACATACTTGCTGATGTAGACTTTGATCTAGATACGGAAGAAATGTGGTCAGCAGTAAGTAATGACTTAGAAAAAAAGAAGAAAAGAAGATTCTTCATTTGGCTATTCCCTTTACTAATTTGTTGCTTTACTCTTGGCGGAGTAATATCATACAATGTGCTTAATAGTAAGACAAAGACACCATTGTCAAACAACACAAACTTCAACCAAGAAGAAAAAAATCAAATAGTCACAAAAGAAAAATTATCAAGTACAAGTTTAGAAAAAGAAAAAAGTCAAGAAGCTTTATTAACGATTGAAGGTAATGCTCAGTCACTTTCTAAATCAGAATTAGTTCAAAATAAATTAACTGGAAAGAAAGTAATCAATAATTATTTAGATCAAAATATAATCAACAATTCTAGCATTAATTCAAGTTTTGGAAGGAAGCCAAATAAACAGAATAATATTCTTAGCAATAAAATCATCTTAGAACAGCTTCCTTTTAAAACTATAGAGGAAGTAACAGAAAAGAACTACAACGAAGCAACTGATAAAAATACAAATACTATTGTCTCAAATAATATCTATAATTTATCTAATCGAAATATCAGCTTGAAAAATCAGCAAAAAAGAAGTACTATTTTAACGCTGAACATTGCTGAACCAGAAGTAATTATTCACAAAAAAAGAAAAAATACTTTATTTATTACTTTACATTCTGGGGTGTTAAAAAATAACTTTAAACATGATATAGGGCAAATAAATTCAGAATTTGATAGTCGTATTTTAGAAAAAGATTCTGGCGTATACGCTAATGCTACAGACCTATCTTTAGGTATTGAAACAAAAAAACATTGGAGATTTTTTACTGGAATTTCATACGCCAATGCTGTATCTAGATTTTATGATGACTCTGTCATAAGCTCAACAAAAGAAATCCAAGGCATCACAACGATCTATAATGGAGTAGAAACAAGTGGTCAAATCACTGAAACGACAATCAATTATAATGACATACAATGGTATCGCCAGCAAAAGCAATTAGACATTCACTTTGGTGTATCAAAATCATTACTAAGTCTAGGGAATATTCAAGTTGTCCCTGAAACAGTTGTTGCTTACAACATAAATTCTGTTAATTCAGGATACTACTACGAAGAAGAAAATCAAACGATTACCAAGTTCAAAACAGGAGAATCAAATCCATATAAAAATAATGTGGGTCTTAAAGTTCAGTTTGGATTAGGAATAGAATATTCATTAAAAAGCGTAAATATTGGCCTAAAAGGAATCTATAGAAATACTATAAGCCATATTACAACTCAAAATTATTTTTTACCTATAAAAAACTCCCAGTATGGTCTACAGCTTAGCGTGGCATACAGACCAACTTGGGAGAAAGTATAAAACTTATAAAAATTTCAAAGTTATGAAAAATTTTTACAATTATCTTTTCATCCTAGTATTAGGAAGTATATTTCAAAATAATGCAATTGCACAACAGACTCTTGTATGTAATGAAATGGTCTCTATTTCGTTTTCACCGTGGAGTGATGAAATAACGTTGACTGCAGACATGTTATTAGAAGGATCATTTATCCCTGAGAATGCGATTGTCTCTCCTTCTTCAATTGATTGCTCAGTAGCTGGTGACACGATCGAATTTAACGTTGCTGCAGAAATCAATGGTAGCATACAAACATGTTGGGGATATTTGCTTCCAGAAGATAAAGCTCCTCCAGTTGTAGTCTTAAAAGAAAACATTATCTTATCGTTAACTCAAACTGGAGATCCTGAAACAGATTTCACTGCAAAAGTCTATGCAGAATCTATTGATAATGGAAGTCATGACAATTGTACAAGCCAAGAAAATTTAATCTTCGAACCAGAATTCTTTAGCTTCTCTTGTGAAGATATCGGCGAACAGATAGTTACTTTACGTGTTATTGATGAAGCAGGAAATTGGAATGAATCATGGACAACTATCGTAGTAGAAAATAAAATTGAAGAATTGGGAGAAGTAACCTGTCCATCAGATATTGTTGTATCCTGTCAAAATCAAGCTACACCAGAAATAACAGGGACTCCAACAGCCGAGGCATCTTGTGTCAATGTAGAATACATAGATCAAGTAAACTATGACGAAAATAATGATGGAGATTTCAATGATGAATTTGAATATGAAGGAAAAACGTATCCAGAGACCTTTAATTCAGCATGTAACTTCGGTCCAATACTGAGAGCATGGGCAATCAATGGAGAATCTATTTGTGAGCAACTCATTATTGTCGAAAGAAATGGAAGTACATTTAATGAAAGCAATATCACTTGGCCTGAAGATAAAGAATATGAATGTTTGATTTCAAGCGAAGATATTGAACCAACATGGACCGACAATAGCTGTGATCTGATTGGGCTAAATTTAGACTCAGATACTTTCTATTTTGAAGAAGGTGCATGCATAAAAGTAATCAATAACTGGACTGTAATTAATTGGTGCGATTATGATCCAAACAATCCTAATGGACCAGGTTTATATACTTATTCTTCTACAGAGAGATTTGAGGAAAATATAGCGCCTATCATAAATGTAGAGGATCAAATACTAGAATCCTGTCAAAATGGGAGCAACATAACATTGACTGCACGAGCAACAGAAAATTGTATCTCAGAACAAATATCATGGGAAATAGATTTAGATTTAAATGGGGATTTCACCAATGATTATTCCATAAATTTTGATGAAAATTTAACGAGCAAATCTGAAGAAATTATCACATTTTCTATTCCAAGTAATATTGACATTCCTATAGAAACAAACCATAGAGTTGTCTGGAAAGTAAGAGACGCATGTGGCAACACTACTTCAAAGGCTTCAATGTTTTATATTTCAGAAAGTGTCATCGACACAGATGCACCTACTCCTTATTGT
>JAHDBF010000076.1:0-10429 GCA_020630525.1 Saprospiraceae bacterium | reverse complement strand
TGGCCTGACGACTTAAGTATAAGCGACTATAGAATAAAGCCATCGGAATTAGTAACCTTCTCTTCTGTAGAAGAAGCAGATTCTAAGCCAATATTTAGCATTAACGACACATACACTACAAGTTATCAAGACATTTTAGAGGAACTAAGTCAAGATAAAATTTTCATCAACAGAGTTTGGACAGTAAGTAGAAATAGCACAAGTTTATTTTGGAATTACACACAATCAATAGAAGTAGATATTTCTAATTTTTCAAACTTAGTAACGGTAAGTACTTGGAATAATAGACCGATATCAAATGTAGATATAAATGGTGTAGTCGCAACAAATGATCAAGGTATTGCCTACTATAATGATTCTGGAATAATTACTCCTAACTATAATGACACCAACATACTGAATGGATTAAACATTTTAGACTTAACAATAATTCAAAACCATTTCTTAGGATTAAACACTTTAGATTTCGAGAATGAATTACAATCAAGGTTTAAGGCAGCAGATGTAAACAACGATAACTTATTAACGGCAATAGATATCGTTGAATTAAGGAAAGCAATACTAGGAATTTATAATGAATGGCCGAACAATAATACATGGAACTTTACAGATGTAACCGAATTTGTAAATACAGAACTAATGCCAAGAGCTAAAATATTCGCTTCAAAAACAGGAGACGTAGATGATAGTGCTAGTCTTGGGTTATCAGAAAACTATGAAACTACACAGTTACAGGTTGAAGATTTGCTTTTAAACAAAGGACAAACTTATGAAGTACCAATGATGCTTTTGGAAGATACCGATATCAAAGGATTTGAACTTCATTTAGATTTCAATACAGAAGAAATCGAAATCCTAAGTGTAATCTCTGATATAGATGGTTTTAATTCCGAAAACTATAATATCATCGATTCTAAATTACATATTATTTCTACATCAGAGAACATTAATAATTTAGGTAGCAGTAATCCAGTTGTTTCTATAATAATAAGAGCAAATCAAAATACTGTCTTAAATGAAGTAATAGGATTATCAACTAATAGAAATTCTTTTATTCTAGATCAAAATTTTGAATTGATAGAATTAGGAATAGAATTAGATAATTTAATAAGCTCTGATACAGAAGATATAACATTACATAGCGAAATATTTACCATCTACCCTAACCCAGCGTCGGATTATATAACCATTGATTTCTCTGATAAGAAAACTACGCCTAATTTTAAAATTTCAATTTTTGATGTGACTGGAAAGTTGGTTCATAAATCTTTTGATAAGCATATCATCTCAGTGCAATCTATGAATGATGGACTATACATTTACAAAGTTGCGTATGATGACAAAAACTATACTGGAAGATTCTTGGTTCAAAAATAATCCATGAACATATTGAAATTATATTCAAAGCTTATTAAATAGCAAAGCGAATAAATTTCTAAATCACAAAGGAGACAATCAGAAATGGTTGTCTCTTTTTGCATTTAAGGAATTGCGAAATGATTTTAGCAATTATATCACAATAATTGTTAAATTTGATGGCGCTGAAATCATAAAGTAAACATTCAAAATTGTTCTAAAAATAAGAACAAATAATTTTAGCTATTATCAACACGCAACAGCTACTCATTCAAATAAACCAATCGCAAGAACATGCATTTTATCGAACCACTAAATATCCTTGCAGAGTATCAAGAAATAGAAATAACGCAAGACAACCTGTCTAAAATTGAGAAACAGATACTAGCTAAGTTATCGAGCGAGAATAACAATTCTATCTTTATAAATAATGAGGCGTACAAAAGAGACGATATCCTAAAGACGTTTAATGAACTGAAAATAAATTTGGAGTTATATCAGCAAATTTCCGAAAACCACCTATTAAGGAAATTATTATTGGGAGGAGATTTAATGTTTTTCATGGACAAATCAAGTCAAAATAATGTTCATTTTAATGAGAATACCAAAACACAAATAAACAATAAAATAATTACAAAAGTCCAATCCAGACTAATTGAAATAGTAATGGATAATAATGAAGAATCAAATCCATACTTAGCAAATATAATTGCATATTTAGAAAGAATTGACAAAAAACAAAAAGACAAAGCCCTCCAACCATTATAAGAAAAACTACACAATCACATCACTTATTTAAAAGAACGCATACATACACCGTTTGAAACTAAACAATCAAGAAAATTCAGTGCAGATGCGATAGAGGCAGTGAATATTAATCTATTCAGGTCACTACAAAAGCTACCGGAATCTTTTAATGAAATAAAAGAAAATTATTGTAACTGGTGTTTAGATTCTATCGTAACTCCAGCTTTTTTTAGGGATTCAAATTTTAGATACTATTCTGTACAGGAGCACAGAATCATCTTAAAAGCATTGCGTATATCAGCACCAGTCGATAATAGAGAGTCCAACTTAAACAATATCAGATTAAACGAAAAGAGGATCAAAGGTAAAACCAACTTAAAAAAAATTATTATAGGAAAACTTTTAATCCTTCTGGTTTTTATCGCAGTTACTTTAATATCAAAATTGACAACATCAAAAATTGATGCTAAAACAGATCAGAAAAGTATTACTGCAGAGCCAGCTTATAATCTTAAAAGTCGATCGATTGTAGGGGAGAAATTAGATAAAAGTAGTTTTCAATTAATCGACCAAGAAATCAAGAATGACACGATTTTCATCAATTACAAATCAAATTTTTTTCCAACAAATTTTGAAATTTATAATGAATTAATCAATGACATAAACTATAATCACACTGACAAGGTGACTCAACATTACGTTATAAAAAATACAAATAGTGAATTTGATCTCGAATACAAATATGGCATTACAAAAAGCAAAAAAGATTCGATAGTCAAATTGAATAACAGTATTCAAGACAAATTAAATCTGCACATAAAAAATTTGGATGATGAAAATTTTAATTTCCAAGGAATATTAAACACCAGTTCATCTAAAGAATCATTCCAAATAAAATACGAGCCAAAGTCTCAATTGTACATTGCATCATTAACAAAAAAGAACCAAAGCTACTCGTTTCAAAAAAAAGGAAACAGATTGCTAATCACCGATGTTGCTAAAAAAGACGAATACGCTAAAAGATTTATCGCTATAATTTCCAATATTTTAATCCTTAAAAACATGTATTTGGAGCAAAACAAAAGGTATAGCCTAAATGCATTTAAAACATATAGTGTTAATCCCAAGTTAAACAAAACTGACATTTATACTCATTCTCTAAAAGCTTCATTAAAATACAAACTACTCTTAGAAGAGAATATTACTATCTGTCAAGCACATACCGAAGATTATGAAGTAAGATATTTTATAGATAAAGATGGACACATTAACACCATGCAAATCGGTGTATGTGACAACAAAGGTGAATTTTGTGAGACAATAATATTATCAAAAAAATAAAACAAATACTACCAATCCGTTGCTAATTTTTTGACCTAACAACATACCTACTTTCCACCTTAACTTCATCCATATCTAAGCTCATAGTTTTGAGTTTTTGGTTAGTATATAATTCCATTTGATCGGTATAGTGCTTACTATCTTTTTTATTACTTGCACCAAATGGGTGACAAGTTTCCACTTTAACATTACCCTCTTCATCATAACATGCAAATAATATGTAACTATCTCCCATCATATTTCGGAATGTTTTTTTATCATATTTTTCCAAGAATACAGGAGCCACGATTTCCGGCATTCCAGATACTGGCAAAGAAACATCACCTTTAATATGTCGCTGTAACGTACCTAATGGAAGTTCGATAGTTCCATACTTTCGGTTCATAAATTTCTTTGCTTTTCTCATCGCTTCCACACATACATCTTCTGGTATGGAAGCAACTTGATCTACCAAGATTTCATCAGCGTGATACTTTAGAAGATAAAATACAAATACCGCTGGAAAAGCAGCTTTAGTATTAGTGTGGTGCGTATTCCTATCCCAAGAAGCCAAAAGATCAATAGCATCTTTTAAGTCAGGATATTTCTTTGCATCAAGATTCATTATGGAATCTAAATTTTCAATTCCCCACGTATAAAATGATTCAGAATAGTACGTCAAGTCATACTTAATTTCCTTTATTTCATCGTAAGATATTTTCCCTTGCTTTGCATTCAATAATTCATTTACACGCAATGCACGATTTGTTTTTTCCTTTCTAAAACCAAATGATTTTGGGTAATCTTCTCTACTAAGATTCTCCCCTTCCGCTGTGGCTAAAAATGGTGGATTGTTAGAATTAAAGAGGTAACCACATTCTGGATTTTCCAATTGTGGCAAAGCACTAATAGGATGATATTTTCTATAATCCCAATTAATTTTTGACGTGTTTCCAATTTGAATTTCTCTCCAGTTTTTAGATTCATCTCTATATGGAAAATAACCATTTGATAGATAATAAATATTTCCTTCTTTATCGCCATACATGAGATTTTGGCTCGTCAATCCTTGCATGTTCACCGCTTTCTTAAACTCTTTATAATCCTTGGCTTTACACATATGCCACCATTGCTCTGCCGCTTTAATTCCATCACGAGCTGGAAATCGTACTGAATAATATTGCCCATCTTTCTTCAAAGTAGTTCCATATTTACTCCAATAAAACTTCTTCTTATATGGAATTTTAATTGGTCCAACTTTAACTTTCATTTTTAAAACACGTTCTTCTAGTTCTAGCCATTCGTCATCATACTTATACATATTCTTTTTTGTCGGATGCATTTCCAGTTGGAACACATCAGAAAAATCTGGATAATTGGTGGTATGTGTCCAAGCTAAATTTTCGTTTGCGCCTAGAAATATCGTTGCCCCAATAGAGAATGTTGCTCCGACAATATTCATTCCTTCATCACTCATCACATGTGCTTCATACCAAGACATAATCCCATCTAATGGTTGGTGTGTATTAGATATTAGGACAGTTTGGTTTTCTTTTGTTTTATGTGGCGCATACGCAAATGCGTTAGACCCAGCAGTAAATGGTCCATCTGGCACGGGTTTAATCTTTCCTGTAAAAACACGAGCGATATCAAAGAAGGCATTTGAGACAATACCTTGACCTAGAATGTACGCATTTATGATATCCTTTCCGTTTACAGGGAACAGATTTTTTCGCAATACTTCATTAGGAAATGCTTCTGCATATTGATTATACGCTGCTGCACTCGCGTCCAATATTCGCCTAAATTCTGGTGATAAATCTGATTCATAATATTGATCTACCATTGGTTGTGCATTCATCAAAAAAGCACCAACGCACAGAATTGCACCTTCAACTCCATCAACTTCTGCCAATCTAAATTTTGAAGCTAACAATGCCTTTTGTACATTTTCAAAATCATCTTCACAATGCGCCCAGTTTAAACCATAAGCAGCATCTGCATCTGTTTTCCCATGAATATGCGGAACGCCCCACTCATCACGAATTATTGTTGCTTCATAATTTTGTCCTATCAATTGACAAACAGAAATCAAGAAATATATTAGAGAAAATAACCTCATTTATATATAGATATTATTTTAATATGAAAATTATAACAAATAAACGAAATTGATTTTGACTAACATAAAAGTAGTAGCCTATTTTAAATAAATTAAAACATTAATTTCCCCGCAAAAACTTATAGAAACGCTAACTCATTTTTTTGACATGCTAACCATAGCCTTGTTATACCTTCGTTTTCTGCATCGATTAATCAACCTAAGACAGGAATTCGGTTATAACTATTGTTAGTGCATTAGATAGGTATTTATGAATTTATTTCAACTGTGTTATTTCATAAAATATAATTCCGAAAGAGATGTTTTAGAAAAGCATATCCACACGGACATGTTTACTTTAGTAATAAAAATAAACGTGTCCGCTGGATGTACAGTGAATCTTGTAGAAGCATATGCATGCTAAAAAGATACCAACATCTTCTGAGGATGCGTTTAGCTTTATGCTTGAGGTGGAACAGTATCTTTTACATTTTCTTTAACCCAAGCCAGACATTCTTCAAAATTATCAAATACATATTTTGTGTCAATTAAATCTGGAATGATATCTATACGTTCTAGCATATAACGTGGTTGTTCCAAAACTTTAACCAATAGCACTCTCATATCTTTCTTTGCCAGATCAACTAGAATATCTTCCATTGCATAAAGACCAGATTGATCCATATACGGAATCTTTTCCATTCTAATAATAACAGTGGTCGCAGTATCTGGGATTTGGTTTGCCAATTGTTGAAAATCACTGGTAGAACCAAAGAATAACGGACCATCTATATGTTTGATAAATACTTCCTCTTTAAGCTTCACTGGAAAATCATTCTCATCTGCCCAAGCTTCTTCTTTTAAAGACTTAACTTCCGATTGTGCGCCAGTAAGATCACCTATCTTTTTCATGAACATTAGCGAAGCCAAAACTAAACCAATACCAACAGCATAAACCAAATTCCAAACAGTAGACAACAACAATACTATTAAAAGCACAGCTACCTCAGGTCGTGGCATATAAGGGATGGCTTTTAATCCTTTATAATCCATAACACCTATTCCTACCGTTATTAATATTCCAGCTAATACGGCTGCTGGTATTTTGGAAGCTATAGGACCTAATACCAATAGAATCATTAACAATAATAGACCAGCGATCATTCCAGAAAGTTTTGTTTTACCTCCAGAATTGATATTTACTACTGTTCTAATCGTAGCTCCTGCTCCAGGTATGCCTCCGAAAATTGCAGCGACAGAGTTACCTATACCCTGCCCAATTAATTCTTGATTAGGCTTGTGCTTAGTTTTCGTCATATTATCTGCAACTACCGAAGTTAATAAACTATCTATCGCTCCTAGTAATGATAAAACAAATGCAGTAAAAATATAAGGAACTACACTAGACAAGCTAAACTTAGCAAATATATCCAAATTTGGCATTGGAAAACCAGTAGGAATTTTGTCAATCGGTATGTAATTCAGGTTAGCAAAAAATGCTACGCCTGTTACCACCACTAATGCTACCAATGTACTAGGAATTGCTGTGGTAATTCTCTTGAATCCATATATAATAAATATGGTAGCCAATGCTAAAATTAGTTCTAACCATTTAATATTGGATAAAGCAGCAGGCAGTGCCTTAATCGCACCTATAACCCCTTTGGTATCATCTTTTGCAAGTGTTGCTGATTCTTTAGCAATTAATGTTGGTGTTAATTCATCCGCGCGATTTACCGTTCCTTGAAAATCTTCTACGGTAATAAAATCTCCGTTGGCTTCATCAGCTAAGATGTTTTTTAGAATAACTTCCTTAGCCTCTGGTTGAAACTGATTTACGAAAGCCACATCTTCTTTAGGATAATAACCTACTGCTGGCAATATTTGTGTAATTAATATAATAACGCCAATGGCAGTCATAAATCCAGAAACCACTGGATATGGAATATATTTAATATACTTCCCGATCCCAGCAATACCCAATCCAATTTGCATAAATCCTGACAATAAAAATACTGCTAAAATTACAGGTAAGGCAGTAGCTACATCACCGTCATTTGCAGCAATAATACTGGCAATAAATACCATACTAAATGCAGTCATCGGCGCTGTTGGACCAGAGATTTGGGTATTTGTTCCTCCAAATAATGCCGCAAAGAAACTAATAAATATAGCACCATAAAGACCTGCACTAGGACCTAATCCAGAGCCTACACCAAATGCTAATGCCAATGGTAGTGCAACAATTCCAGCAGTAACACCACCAAAAAAGTCTCCTCTAAAATGCTTAAAATCAAAACCAAATTTATTCATAATATGAAGTATTTATACATTACAAGTAAGTAATACAATCTTTAATGTTATTAGCACTTTCGTAAAATAAGCTGAAACTTTTTAAAAACTAACTAAAACGCAATTATTTATTAGATTTACATCAGAATTTCATGGAAATGGGAAAAATAGGTATAAAATTCGATTTGCATAACGATTTGCATATCCGTGATCCTCAGGACACTGATTATGGTCAAAAGCTAATTGGCAATGCGATTATTTTAATGGATAAAGTTGGCTTTGAGCAATTTAACTTTAAAAAACTTGCCTCAGCGATGGATTCCAATGAAACATCGATATACAGATATTTTGAAAATAAACATAAGTTACTTCTTTGGATAGAATGTTGGTATTGGGAATGGGTTAATTATTTGATTGATATTAACTTGAGAAATATTGAAGATTCAGAAAAGAAATTAAAAATTGTTATTCATAATATCGTAAATGCGTCTACCGAGTCACCGCTCACATCTTACATAAACGAAAACATTCTACATAAGGTCATTATCAAAGAAGGATCTAAAGCATATCACTTTTGCGATGTAGATAAAGAAAATAAAAGTGGGTTTTTCAGCAGTTATAAATTTTTAGTTGATAGAGTTTCAAAAATAATTAAAGAAGTAGATCCAAAATTTGAATACCCTAGAATGTTGTCAAGTAATCTATTTGAAATGGCAAATAACCAGATTTATTTTGCAGAACATATGCCTGCTTTGACCGAGATAAAAAATAACAAAAACAAATACGATCAATTGGAACATGCATTAGTGCTCTTTGTTGATCGACTTTTAAACAAATAATAAATTAAAAAAAATACGTCTGCTTTATATAAAAACAGACGTATTTTTTTTACATCGATACCAACCATTAATTCATTGATCGACTCAATGTTTTCTCAAGATCCAAGGCTACAATACTGTTTTCCAAAACCTTCATCGGAGATACATCGATACTTTTCTGATTTCGTTCAATAATCTCTACGGTAATATTTCTTTCTTTCGCATTAATCTCAAATTCCTCTATTATTTCAATTACATCATTATGGATGTTTATGGAGTCTGCTGCATTTATAATTACGTGATAATTATCAGGAATAATATTTAATGCTCTTTTGATATTTGCTTTATGCAAAAAAGTAACATCCTCTGATAGTTTGATATTTACGGTTTTATTCTCACCAAAATCTAAATCTTTTTCAAATAAAAATGGCTTCTGATAATTATCATATAACACGAAGAAAATTGCAACTGCCATTCCTACGCCAATTCCAACCAATAAATCTGTGAAAACAATTGCTAAGATCGTAACTATAAATGGAATAAAATTACGCATTCCAGATTTGTACATTTCTTTAAACAGACTTGGTCTTGCAAGTTTATACCCCACTAGAAATAAGATTGCCGCAAGAGCGGAAAGTGGAATTAAATTTAAAACGGCTGGTATTAACATTGCACTGATCAATAAGATAATACCGTGCACTATTGCAGAAACTTTAGTTTTTCCTCCCGACAGAATATTGGTTGAGCTTCTTACAATTACTTGAGTAACTGGTAGTCCACCAATCAATCCAGAAACTAAGTTTCCTATTCCTTGAGCACGCAGCTCTTGATTTGCAGGTGTTACTCTTTTCATTGGATCTAAATTATCTGTAGCTTCTAAGCACAATAAAGTTTCTAATGAAGCTACTATTGCCAAAGTGATTCCAACAATATATACTTGAGGGTTGTTCCAATGGGAAAAATCAGGAAATGTAAATAAGTTGAAAAATCCAGAAATTGAATCCGCAACTGGTATAGAAACAACTTGGTCAGGCTTTAAAGAGAAATTTGATCCTATAAACATCAAGTTGAGAATTATTCCTAATGCGACCACAACTAAAGGACCTTGAATCAATTTAAAAATACTGATATTTTTCATAAACTTTTGTTCCCACAGTATTAGAATTCCTATGGATAAAGTCGATATTATTATTGCGCCGATTGACAATCCATCAAGCATATAATATAATTGACTAAAAGTGTTGTGTCCATCATTTTGCGCAAATGCTAAACTCCCTTCGTAATTTTTGTCATAACCTAATGCATGCGGAATTTGCTTTAAAAAGATAATAACACCTATTCCTGCCAGCATACCTTTAATCACAGATGAAGGAAAATAATAACCAATAATACCTGCTCTTAATACACCAAGCAAAAATTGAAAAACACCAGCTACTACAACTGCCAATAAAAATATGTCAAATGCACCCAAATCTTGGATTGCAGTTAATACAATTACTGCCAATCCTGCTGCAGGTCCGCTAACACCTAATTGTGATCCACTAAACGCACCGACCACAATACCTCCAACGATCCCAGCTATTATCCCAGAAAACAAAGGCGCACCAGAAGCTAATGCGATACCTAAACATAAGGGTACTGCTACCAAAAACACAATCAGTGACGCAGGTAAATCATTTTTTAAATTCTTCAAATAAGTATTCATAATTTCATAAATGTTTAATAATTTTTCTTACCAACAATTCAGTAAGTAAAACTTACAACAAATATAGTAACAATTATGTTTACGATAGCA
>JAHDBF010000075.1:7779-17130 GCA_020630525.1 Saprospiraceae bacterium | reverse complement strand
ATTACCGATCGGAAGGTGGAACATTTTTATATTTATCCAATAACTGTTGAAACTGTAATGGATCTATAGGTTTATAAATATGTTTTTCGGAAGGTGGATTTTTTGCTAAATATCGTGCTGGCATTATTGGTCTCTTTTCAAATCCACCACCACAATTTGGGCAAACATTGTGCAATATTGTTTCTACGCAAGATTTGCAAAAGGTGCATTCAAAACCACAGATCATAGCATCTTCACTATTGGGAGGCAATGCAGAGTTACAGTTTTCACAATTGGTTCTAATTTCTACCATGATTTTGGAGTTTTTAGGCATAAAAAAAGACTGAGTAATCAACCCAGTCTTTAAAAATAACTCAATCTTTATTACTGAAGAACGATCTTTTCAGTAAAAACTTTATCGCCCTGTGCTATTACTAACAGCAAAGTACCCGATTTAATTCCCTTTAAATTAATTTCTTTATTAAAAGAACCGTCAAAATGATCAAATTGTTCGTCATAAATTCTTCTTCCTGCAAGGTCGACGACATGAACATTGACTTTTCCAGCACAATTTGCATCAAATTCTACTTGCATTATTCCTTGACTAGGGTTGGGAAAAACCTTTATTTCATTGACTTCCAAGGCATTTTCAACATCAACATCAATCACTTTTTCTACGGATTTAGTTTTTGATCCTAAGCCCGAATCTAATCCCGTACTTTTTACTACTACTTTTTTCTTTAATGCATCTACTTTATTACATTCCATTGCAGAACCATCCTCTACAACTATGATTTTATGGTTTGTTTTGTAGTTATCTTTTTTTTTACAACATGCTTTTGCTTCATCAGCAGAGCAACATTTTTTATCTGATTTTCCTTTACAACATGCTTGTGCAGATCCAGCTTTACAACAACCTTCTTTCATCATTTTCATACAAGCTTCCATCTGCTCTGGAGTACAAGAAATTCCCATCTTTTTACAACATGCTGCCATTTCTTCTTTAGAACAACAAGACAGAGATTCTGATGTGCACTTTTTTACGTCTTTAGCTGCAATTAATGTAATCTTCTTTTTTATTGTTTTTCCATTTCTTAATAAATGGACTTTTACTTTATCGCCAGGTTTTTTGCTTCCGATAGCATCAACTAGACTCTCAATATCGTTTATTTCTGTTTTATCAATTTTTGTAATGACATCACTTATGATTATGCCAGCCATATCTGCTGCGGAGCAACAAACCACCTCTATTACTTCAGCACCATTTTCCACATCAGAAATATGCACACCTAGCTGTGCTGTATTTGGGTCTACTTCTTCTGTCACCCATTCTATATCGTCTACATCTCCTTCTACTACAAATACGTTTTCTTCTCCCACAACTTTGGTTTTATCAGCAACAATAATTTGCTCGATATCAATGCCTTTTTCCTTAAGCAATTTCTGTACATCTTCTGGTAAATCTTCATTGCCATCTAAGGTGATAGATATTTCTTCTTCTGTTCCATTTCCTTCTTTAGTAATGACTTTCATCATTCTTACTTCTGTTGATTCGCCAGTATCTCCTTTGATTTCCTCAAGTTGATCAGCAATGTTATGCTCATCCATAAGTGCTTTCATTTCTGCTGGCATTTCTCCAGTACCATCCCATTCCATTTCGATTTTATTGCCATCATCATCAATCTGGACCACTTTATAGTTTTGAGATTTTTCGGTAATGCTTTTTACTTCTTTTTCCTCTCCATTTTCATCGATAGTTTTTGTGATTTCGATTTCTTTTTCGATACTACCATTTGAAATATCAATGTTATTTTCATTGATGTATGCATCTGCTTCTGCTCCAGTAAGGGTAACTTCTTTAGTAGTTATCTCGCCGTTTTCGTTTTCTATTTCTTCGAGAATAACGATCTTTTTTTCAACTACTTTTTCTATTGTAGCACTCTCTTGCGCTAAAGCAATATTCACAGAAAAAGAGAAAAATAATATTGTAATGAGACTAAAAATGAATTTCATAATATTTTAAAATTTTTTCAAAGTTAAGAAAGATGTATTACAAATGCACTACCAAATTGCGTATTGAAACCCAGCCTGAAAAGTCTGAGAAAAACTAGAACCAATATTAGTATCTAATTCTTCTGAAAAAGAAGCATTAAAAGATAAATTTAATATCATCCGTGGATTGAAATAATAGTTGAATTGAGATAAAAGATTTACATGCACCAAACTACTATTTTCAAAAAACTCATTAATTAAATAATCATATCTTGATAAAAGAGCAACTCTTGCATTTATTCTTCTGCTGGGAAACCAACCCACTGCAATCTGATATTCAGCAAATACATTTTCATTTGAAATATAGTTATTGCTGCGTTTTAAATTGGTAGAATAACTGATCACACCAGTATGATCTAATTGCCAATTTTTATTTATTGGATGATACGATCTTATATTTACTGTCGGTACAATGTTGAATACATAACCAAATTGATTTGGTTCGCCTGTTCTGGTGTACTCTGTATTAAATCCTGCCCATAACATTGTTCCTCGCCTTCTGACTACAAAAGTTTCATTGGCCCAACTGTCGTAAAGTAACGCAGCGTTTCGAGGATTAAACGCTAAAATATTTTTTTCTTGAATAAATGCATACAATTGTTCTAATTCATAAATTCGCTTCAATCTATTGTCAAAAACTCGTGTATACCTATTGGTCAGTAAATAATCTGCAAGTGCAGTATTGTGCGTGCGATTTACTGTAGCACCATATCTCTCTAAGTCATCCAATAATGTCATTGCCTGCCATGCAAAACTGACATTATATACTCTCCCTATACCAAATCCAAGAGGAATATTTACACTCAGTCTATTGTTTGGAAAATCGTTGGTTGGGTCATCAACATGAGTAATGTTCAAATCATAATTAATGGTGCCACCATAATTCAAAAAATAATTGGAAAAATAATATTGTCTATCAGTACTGGCAGAAAAATCAAAATACAATAAATTGCGATTCGCCGCATTGGTATCATTAATTTTATCAATATCAAGATTATTAATAAGTGATATTCGAGAATTGATATTATGCCTTCCTTTCATTGCAAATCTATTGTATAGACCAGAATATCCCATTCTGAAATAATTTCTTTTAAAGGAATCGGAATTGGTACTTGATTCGTTTAAACTTGGAGAAAAGAAAAAAGTGGAAAAATTAAAATCTGGTGGCGTATACTTTTTTAATACTAAAGTATCTTGAGATAGTAGAATATTAGATAAACAAACCAAAAAAATAAAAGTAAATATTCTGTAATTCATCATAAAGTTGAAATTTATACTCAGTACATGCAAATGGCTGTTCGCATATTTATCCAAGAAAGTCAGTAAAAATGGAACAATATTATTCTTTTAACAATTGTTTATGTTTTACAAATGTAACTTATCTAGGTTTTATACTTCTAAATAGTAAATCAAGAATAAATCATTTTACGATAGACTTCCCAAATAATTTTAAAAACTACTAAATCTTTAAAAATGAAAAAATTAGCATTATTTAATTGGTTGGCCATATTTGCTGCCGTATTATTTATGTATTCATGTACTGATGACACCAACACAACTCCAGGAGGAGGCGGAGGTGGAGTTATTATTAATGCACCAACTGTAGACTTAATTAACGAAGCAGGATTTGTAACTTCTGATATTACTGTAGATCCAGGATCTATATTTTCTGTAAAAATCAGTGCTACTCCAGAAGAAGGAACACTTAATGATTTTTCTCTACAAGAAAATGGAGTAAACATAGACGCTACAAGATTTAGCGTAAATGGTGTTACTGCTGCTGCTAACCCAATATTGATTTTCAGCCCAGATAACACTGGATTAACTTGGGAGATATCAGTAAAAAGCCAAGAAACTTCTTCGACTTCTAGCTATGCGTTTAACTTCACTGATTCTGCTGGAGAGACAACAACTAGAACTATTGATGTAACTACTGAGTTAGGTGCTGGTAACCCACCAGTTGTTACAACTACTATCTCTGGAAACTTTGATGTAGAAGCTGGATCGCTAGTAACTATTCCAGTGAGCATTACTGCTGGAGATCACCCGCTTAATACGATTGCGGTTTACGAAAACGATGAATTGATTTCAGCAGCAAGATTATACTATGGATCATTGACAAATCCGTTTGCAGACAATCCATTATTAATACCAGATGCGGATAAAAGTGGAATCGAAGGAGACATCTTTGTAAGAGTAAATGATAATCCTGGAACTTATGATTATAGCTTAGTAGTAACTGATGAGTTTGGTACTTCTACGCCGATCAGCTGGACAGTAGTATCTGCGCCAACTGGTACTCCAGTAGGTGTATTGACTGCTAAATTATTGAAAAATGCTGGCGGACCTACAGGAACAGGAGGAATGGATTTAGATACTGGTGACGGTACTGGATCAAGTGATCCTTTAGCGGAAATTAAAGATCAAGGTATTGATGGTTCTGCTTTAGAACTTAACTGGATTCAAAGAATCTCTGGTGTGAATGGTACAACGTTAAAGTTATTGGTACCAGGAAACAATGGTTTATCTGAGTCATTTAATTATAACAACATTAGTTTCAAAGAAGAAATCGCAGGTCTTTGGGATGCTGGATTAGATTTTACAGAAACGGTAAATGGTGAGTCAGCAAGTTGGTTGGTAGAGATTGGTGATACTTTTATTGCGGAAAAAGGTGGATCATTCTACTTATTCACAGTAACGGATATTAATAATACTGCTGCTGATAATAATGATTACTACGAGTTATCTATCAAGCAATAAGTTGTAGAAAAATAATAAACATTAAGAAGGCAATCAATTAATTTTGGTTGCTTTTTTTATGGACTTATTTGAATGGATTTAAAACCAATGTTACTTGATACATTATCCGAATCAAATTTCTAACCCAAATAATTAGGATCTGAAGAATCAATGCGACCATTACCATTACAAACCCATTTTCTACTACTGAATTTACTACAGCGTTTAAGCCATACGCAAATATTGATGAGATCAATAAAAATATAATACCGATACCAAGTATATAAAAGAAATGTTGAATAGCAAATTTAAATCCACTTCCAACAGCTCTGAATAAACCAGATCCATTTACCAATAATTCACGTTTAGCAATTAAAGAACTAGAAACCAGCATTATAACGATAATGGCATAAATAATTATCAATCCAAAGATCATTCTCAATGCAGGTACTTCAGTAGCATAAGACTCCAATCCACTTTGCAATATCATCGATCCTAATACCCCAAATAGTGCAATAAAAACAAGGTGAATAATTAAAAATAAAAGCGATAATGATAAAAACTTAAAATAGTAGCTACTTCCTTTTGCTAAAAATAATTTTATATCATCTTTTCCTTCGATAATACAACTGATGGTTCCTGCCGAAATAAATGGAGAAACTAAAATGTATAAAAACAAAATCCAGAGAGAAATCTTAAGGACTACATTATAACCTGCAGATTGATGATTAATCAAATCCTGAATCACATCGTGATTATAGCCTTTTATCAAATCATTAAACCCTACAGAATGTCCTATCGTATCTCCCATCCAACTCCAAACTGCAGCACCAACCAAAGAGGTCAATAATACTTGCAACAAAGTAATAATAGAGCTAATCTTCCAAAAAGAAGCACCTAACTTAATGCCTGTATATGTTGATTTAAATATTTTCATATCACAACAAATAGAGACTGTAAAGCTTGAGTTACCCAATACATTGCTTTGCTGCTAACTTTAAGTAATGCGGTTTGGTTTCTTTTCATTTCATAGCTATTGTTATTAAAATCAATATCTATGAACACTTTCTTTTCGGGATCGATTTCTACTTTGGCAATCCTTGGGCTATTATGATAGATGTATTCTTGATAATTGTTTTTTCCATCCCAATATTCAGTTTTGGAAGTTCCATCTTCGAAAGTCATAAGTACCTCTACAGGAATGATTACATCACCTTTTCTATAAAGCACAATCTTTGCACTCAATCGATCATTTTTATCACCACTAGAAAATGTCTTTTCTTTTTGATTATCGAAAATACCTAAATTTTTTACTGGTTGGAAATGTGAAATATTGCCTACTGCATAATCACAAATTCCTGTACCATATATTAATTGATCAAAAAAACAATCAACATCACCAAACGCATCTTCTTTACCGTTATCTAGAATAAACTGTTTAGCTAAACCCAAAAAATCATTTGCTTTAGGGTGGGTAAATTTATATTCATTATAATATTTCTGCATTAACTTAATCATTAAGTCATTGCCCAATAATCCTTCTATTGTTTTTAATACTGTTGCCGTTTTACTGTAAGTTATGCCTTTAAATCCATCTTTGATTTCCCAACCTTGTCTTGCAACTGCACCAGTACTTGGATTGGGAAGATTGGTATATTCTTGGCGAGAGAACGAACTATTGCAAACCTTATATCCTCCGATGTTAAACATGGAGGCTTCCTCTCCATAAAGAGATTCCATGATTTTATCTTCATGATAAGTTACAAATCCTTCGTCTAACCAAGGTTCTTCTTTTTCATTGCTTGCTACTATGCCCATAAAATATTGGTGTGCAAATTCATGCGCAACTAGAGATTCTAAAGTACGGACGCCCTCCGGAAATATATGGAACGCACCGATGGTAATAAAAGTAGGATATTCCATAAATCCAGCTTTCAATCCCAACATTGGTGGATCCATAACGGTAATGGTATTGTATGGATATGGACCAACGTTTTCTGTCATATATTTAAGACTATGCTTCACTGCTCGGATAACCCGATCTGATAGATGACTATGTTCTGGTGGAATCAATAATCTGATGTCCACATGTTCCCATTTATCTTCTACAACACAAAAATGAGGATAGGCGCACCACGCAAAATCAATGATGTCTTGGCCGATATATCTAAAAGTATTTATTCCATTTTCCGACTTAGTGTCTACCAAACATCCTGAAGCTCCAACTATCAAATGATCGGCAATATGTAGCGTAACATCATAGTTTCCAAACTCTCCAAAAAACTCTGTCCTACGATGAAACTGATGACAATTCCATTGCCAAATATTGTCTACTTCTTCTAGAACACCCACTTGCGGAAACCAGTGAACCATATTAAAAAAGTCTTCTCTTTCGTATCCAGCTCTTGCAAATATTTGTGGAATCTTAGCATCATATTTCATGTCTAAGATAAGCGTATCACCAGGGGAAACCGATTCATTTAGATAAATACAGATTACACTTTGGTCATCGAGATTACCATCATGTTGAATATATTTTGCCTTATGTACCAATTCTTGATTGTTGGCTACGATAGAATTGATTTCTGCCCAGCCCCAAGTTTCTTCAGTTCTAGTCGATATATCATCACCAAAGATATTTCCCTCTGCGCTTTTCATAAATGTAGATTCTGTGTTTTTAAATGCATTGAAATACATATAAAAAGGCAGAGAATCTATGGCAACTTCAGAATGATTTACCCAAGTTAAACGCTGTTCCGCTTTGATCGTTTTTTTGTCATGATCTAGCCATACTTCCATTTCATAATTGGCAATTCTATGGCTATTTATATCACTCAAAGTCGGATTACACTGAGCAATTATTGCAAAAGTATATAAAGAAAATAAGGCAAATAATATTGATCTAATAAGCGTCAGAATTTGGTTTTTTATTGAATGCAAATATAGGTTGAAATATCAATCTAATGTACACTTAATAACCGAGGATGCAGGTAGTTTGTTAACGGAAGCTCAAATATTTTTCCTGAATTTTCTAACCATTCGAGGTAAGATTCGTAGATTTCTTTTTTCTGATCGAGTAGATCTATGGCTTCATTTATATCGTCAAGTTTCAATTCCAGAATATCTTTAATTTCATTTTTTGATTGTGGGATATATCCTTCTATTGATTTTGTATTTTGAAGTATCTCTTTGTATTGAGCAACATTAAGTTGGTATTGTTGAATGATTCTTTTTAGTTCAATTTTAGATCTTGTATTTACGAATTCTTGGTTCATTTCTTCGATTAAAATTTCATTTTGTTCTCCCAATCTTTCTAAATCCAAAGCTGCTAAATCTAATTTATTTTCTCCAGCCATTGGGAGTCTAAATGCGGCACTGAATGAAATTTTTCTTTCTAAATCTTCATCATGCGGACCTCGATATTCCATTTGGACAAAGTCAAAAACCTTATTCTTTTTGGCTTTTTCTATGGCTTTTTCATTCGCTATTTTACTTAAGTTAAGTTTTGCTTTTTGGATACTTGCATTATTATTTACCATTAGGTCATTTGATTCAACTAAGGCAATAATTTCTTCTGGAGAGATCAAAAGACTATTGTCTTCATCAAATTGTGGATACCAAGATTGTTGCAACTCTAAGGCAGCAATTTTGTGTTTTAATCGCAAGACAGCACGCTCCTGTTCTACAAGCGATATATAATCAAATGCATCATTAGGTAAATCTTTTTTTGCATTGTTTAATAAATCACTATGCAAAGGAAGTTTGGTTTTTAACAATGTCAACTCTTCATTAATAAAGTAATAAGCCAACCATTCTGTATAACTTTCTATAATACTTTCATGGCGTACATCAGAAGTTTCAAAAGCGTGGAGAGCTGCTAAGTCATTGTATAGATTTTTTTGGAGTTTTCGGATTTTTGGAGTCATTGGTGTTAGACGCAGGCTGTATCGTTGCCTATTAAATCTTAGTCTATCTGACTCAGTACGGATTTCCACTTGATCCAAATATGGTGCATTAAATCTTGGTGCATTGATAGATTGAGGTATATTAATTATGCTTTCTTGGCTTTTTAGATATGTTGATAATGCATGATTATCTTGAGCTAAGCCTGTATGCACACCAATAAAAAAAATTGCTATTGTAAATTTAAAATAATGCATTACGCTTATCATTTGGCATTATTGTCTTCGGGATTATTCTGTAGATTTTGAGGAAATAAAATCTTTACTTTCTCTTTTTGCAATAGGCTATTGTCTACTGGAATTTTAATCACTACTTCTCTTCCATAAGTTTTTAAATCGGGCATTTTTCTTAAGCGTTCTGGAATTTCTACTATTCTAGAACCCAGACCTACTACTTGGCCTTCAAACTTATTATTTTCATCTTGCATCGATTGAACGATAAATTTATCACCTACATTTACTTTGACCAATAAACTTTCATGTACGTATGCAATCACTTGAGATGGATTTGGTTCGTATAATGTGATCAACGGTTTAAATGAAGGTAAATATTCTCCAGCCTTAACGTGTACATTACCGATCATACCACGATGCGGAGATTTTAGGGTAAGTTTTTCTA
>JAHDBF010000075.1:0-7679 GCA_020630525.1 Saprospiraceae bacterium | reverse complement strand
CTGATTTTTAATTCTTCATCTTGAATTTCTTTTGAAAGTTCTAATTGACTTAAGTTGATTAAAGAAATTCCTTTTTCGATCATTTGACCTTCAGTGACGAATAACTCGTTTACTTGAACTGGATAATCTAAGTTGATTTCTGTTTCATTATTTTGAGCAAAGCCAAAAAACAATTCAGGTTGTTTTGCCGAATTGGTTGCAAAACTATATAGCCATATTCCCAATACGATAGCGAGAATATAGAGTGGATTGATATATCTAAAAATTGAACCCATTATAATATCTGCTCTAACTTATTGAATTTTAATCTTATGTCCTTTATCATTTCTTTTTCTTTCAATGTATTGTAGAGTGCATTCTCTTTCCCTTTTTTGATTTTAATATTATAACTCAACTCACGTTGCTTTTCGAATCCAAGGATGGTTTTTTTTCTTTTATAGATAGGCTGACCTACTACTGGTATTGGTTCTGGCTCACTAGAAGTATCTTCTACAATTTTTGATTCTTTGAGTCTGTATTCTGTCAATACAAATCCTTTGGTATGTAATTTAATCAGCTTTTCTATTTCTTCAATATTTCCTTCTTGCTCTAAAACTGTAATTTTTAATTCTCCAGTCAGACTGTCTTTTTTTCCAACATGAGAGAATCGTAATATCAAAGCTGTTACTGCAAATCCAATTGTACCTACAAAGGCAATGGTAAATCCATAGACACCACAGGCTATTCCAACTGCTAACGAGGCAAACATAAATGTCATATGTCTAGGATCACGTAAGGTAGTTCTGAATCTAATAATCGCTAATGCTCCCAACATACCTAATCCTCGGGCAAGACTGTCTCCTACTGCCTGCATTACTGTAGTAGCAACGATAGAGATTAATACCATTGATTGCATATAGTGATTATTACGCTCAATAGAGTTGGTCGTCATATCATATATAAACACCAACAGTGATGATAATATAATAGAAGTTACTACAGCTAAAAATATAATTAGAAACGTAGGATTCTCGGAATTACTTTGTAGAGATTGAATGTCAAACATGAATCTGGATTATATTTTAATAAAAGATTCTGTATACAATCCATTAATATTTAGAATGTACATCCCGTTTTCTAGATGGCTAATATTAATCTTAGATTCGTTTCGATTTATTTTTTTAGTATAAATCAATTCCCCATTTAGTCTTGAAATAGTGATTGACAATTCTGAATTAAAAGCATCGTTAAATTGAATAAAGTCTTTAGCAGGATTAGGGTAAAAATGGAATCTACTTAATAGGATATTTTCATCGCTAGATGTGTCATCATTGTTAAATCCAAATGTAGGTGCATCACTTGTAAAATTACCTATACCATCGGGAACTCTAGCAAAACTTATGTCTGTCTCTTGCATGCCAAAAATAATTTGGTCAACTATTACACTATCACTGTTTACCAAGTATATTTCTTCTCCTGAAGCATCCAATTTAAAATTTATATGGTATTCTCCTTGGTCTCCATCTTCATCTGCCCATAAAACCAAATAACCATTTGCAGCAATGGTGGCATCATCAGGAAATTTCCATTTATCTAAGATTCCTAATGTATCCGTGATGTGATAATCTTTTAAACTAACGAGTTCGTTAGAGTTGTTTTTTAATTCTATCCAATCATCAAATTCTCCAGCTTCATCTGCCATGAAATCTGTATTGGATGCCATAAACTCGTTTATTACTACATTGCTAGACTGTGCTGATATTGTAAATGGTATAGACAATACCATTAATAACTTAAGTATATTATTACTCATTTGCGTGTTGACATTTAATTTACCAGTATAAATATAGTAATCCTTTCAGTTTTTAAAGCGTGCATCAGTATTGACGCCTATGACTATCAAGCTGAAAGCATTGGTTAATTACTATTCTAAGAGAGATGCTATTAAAACATTATAAACGTGAATATAGTATTTGATTATCAGATAATTAAATAGATGATATTTTTATATCAATAAAATATTCAAAGATTGATTGGATGACTTTATTTAGCATAATTTGTAATTATCAATTAAAATAAAAAATCAGTTTTGTCGCCTGCAATTTACTTTTGCTATGCTATAAAGTCAAAATATCGTCCCATAACTGCGAAACGGAACTGTTTTAGTCACTTTTAAGGTATTATAACATCTGAAAATAGCGTCGAATACTCATCTTATTTTGATACTTTTAGCATCTAAAATCAGAACTGTGGGAAACGAAGAAAAAAAATACACAACAATACATTATCACCAATATCTCGCCATTGATAAGATAACCAATGCGCAAAACTTAAGGAGCATAGAGGTAGGTCAGCCAGCACATGAGGAAATGCTGTTTATAATCGTGCACCAGGTGTACGAATTGTGGTTTAAGCAAATCATCCATGAACTCAGTTCTGTGATCGATATGTTTAAAGATGATAAAGTAGATGAAAGAAATATCGGTACTGCCACAGATCGACTAAATAGAATCAATGAAATCCAAAAACTATTGATCCAACAAATAAGGATTTTAGAAACAATGACACCATTGGATTTTCTAGATTTTAGAAATTATCTTTTCCCTGCATCTGGGTTTCAAAGTATGCAGTTTCGCGAAATCGAAATTCTACTTGGATTACCGGAGCAACAAAGAATAACTTATAACAATCACCATTATGCCGCTGTATTTTCTGAAGAACAGAAAGCGTCATTGGCAAATTTACAAGCATCTGGAAGCCTATTTGAAGTAGTAGAAAAGTGGTTAGAAAGAACACCATTCATAAAATTTGGTGATTTTAAATTTTTAGAAAGTTATCAGCTCGCCGTTAAAAACATGCTTGATAAAGAGAAGTTGGCGATTGAAAATTCACAATTCCTGAATGAGCATGAAAAAGAAATGAGACTTGCCATGCTTGGAAATACAGATAGCTATTTCCAATCAGTATTTAAACCAGAAGTCCACGAAGCATTAAGAAAAGAAGGCAAATTAAGGTTTGGATATAATGCAACATTAGCTGCCTTATTAATCAATCTGTATCGAGATGAACCTATATTAAAAGGTCCGTTTAACTTATTGACGAAGCTGGTAGAAATTGATCAAAATCTAACTACATGGCGATATAGACATGCGCAGATGGTTCTTAGAATATTGGGTAAAAAAATCGGTACAGGAGGTTCTTCTGGTCATGATTATTTAGAAGATACTGCAAAGAAACACCACATATTTACTGATTTGCACAACATATCCACTTTGCTTATTCCAAGATCTGAATTGCCAATTCTTCCTGATGAAGTATCTAAACAACTGGGATTTTACTTTAGTCGTAGTGGAATGTAAATTAATGATGAGACGGTGACAAATTACCTTAAATAAATTAACTATACAATATCTTTAAAAATGATCTTCACAATTCTGAAGATCATTTTTTTTATCAGAAAACTAATTGAATTTTGATATTATTCTAAATGCAAAAAACAATAATTTTGATTTTAGAAATTTTAAAATTGGGGACTAAAAAATTGAATAATTACCAATAGTCACACCTTACCCTAAATATTTTAGTTAAAAAAAACTTGTTTGTCTATTGGTTTACATTCACATACATGTAATTATTTTATAATTATAATTGGCTAATTTAAAACTAGTTAGACATTGTTAAAAAATAGATTGTAAAGAATATGTATTCGCTTAGTAGCAAAGATGTAGACATATTGTAGGGTTATAAAAAATGGGACTACTTCAGTCTTTTGTAAAAAGAATCAATAGTTATATCTTAGTGATATTCTTTGGAATTGGTTTTTCACCCTTTTATTTAAAACCTCCAAAGAATACCTTATGGAAAAGGTGTTGAAACAAAATCTATAATACGCGTATGCTGTATTATGATCTACCAACACCCTGACTATGAATAATTTTTTAACACTCCTAGTAACTATACTATTCTGTATTACAGAATTGACTGCTCAGCACCATGGACATGACCACATCAGGTGTGCTTCTCATCATGATCTACAAGAGTCATTAAAAAATAATCCACACTTTAAAGAACAAAGGAGAATTTTAGAATCTAAAATTCAAGAAATATTAAGTAACCCTAATAGAGATCAAAGTGGAGATGTAATCGTAATCCCTACAGTTTTTCATGTTATACACGATGGTGATGCTATTGGTTCAAATGAAAATATTTCATCACTATATTTAAATGCACAATTAGAACAACTTAATGACGACTTTAGAAGATTAAATAGCAATAGCGACAATACATGGTCTCAGGCCGCAGATACAGAAATCGAATTTTGCTTAGCACAAATTGACCCAAATGGAAACCCGACACCTGGTATTATAAGACACAACATAAGCGGAGGACCATGGACCAAATCTGCATTCAAAGCAACTGTTATGCCAGCTACTATCTGGGATAACACTAAATATTTAAACCTATATACCGCTGATCTTTCTGGTGGTTTGTTAGGTTTTGGCCAATTTCCGGGTAGCGGAAATGCAAATACAGATGGTGTAGTATGCAGATATACTTCTATCGGATCTATTGATACACCTAATCCTTCTGGAGGGAATTATACGCTTGGTAGAACTGCAACACACGAGGTTGGACACTGGTTAAACTTATCGCATATATGGGGAGATGATAGTGGATTATGTAGCGGATCTGATCTTGTCGATGACACCCCAAATCAAGGAGGATATACTAGCGGTTGTCCTTCTGGAATCCAAGATGATAGTTGTAGCCCAAACTCTACTGGATACATGTATCAAAACTATATGGACTATACTTATGATGCATGTATGAACCTGTTTACCTTAGGTCAAAAAGACAGAATGCATGCTGCTATTGCTGCCTCGAGACCAGGATTAATAGATTCTCAATGTGCACCTTCTGGTGAGCCGCCAGTAGCAGATTTTACAGAATTACAAAGTAGTTATGATTACTGTGGAGGTGGAACTATGGCTATTTATGATACTTCAACTGGATCGCCTTCTAGTTGGTATTGGACATTTAGCGGAGCTGGCGTAAGTCCAGCTACATCTACAGCACAAAACCCAGTATTGACAATTTCTGGATCTGGAAATATGACTGTAAGTTTAACCGTTACCAATACTTTTGGTAGCGATACTAAAATCAGTACTACAGGAATTAATGTATTTCCAAATTCACACTTTAATTGTCTATCACCTTGTTTGGCTTTTGAAAATGGACCTTATAATGATTTTAATAATGCAGGTTCTTGTTTTGTAGAAGGATGTGAACCCATTGTAGGTTCTGCGGGAATGGAAGTACATGCAGGAGATGCGTTTATTCTAACAGGATTAAATCCTGGCACAGATTATAATTTTGAGTTTTGTACTAATTATAGTGGTTCAGACTGGAATGCAGTAATCACTTTGGGTGAGTATGATGCTGCCATTAATGGAGTCAAAGCGGATTCTGAATTGGCATGGAATAATGGATGTAGTTTAGATTTTACTGTTCCTACCCAAGGAGATTATGTAATTGTAGTTACAGAACAAGATCAATGTGGAACGGCAATAAATGACGGTGCTAATGGAGTGCCTACACTAAGATGTATTGGCACAGAAAATTGTGGTGATACTTGTGGATCAATATTTACCGACAAAGGAGGTTTGAATTTAAATTACAGTAATAATACTGATGAAACATATACCATCTGTCCAGACAACGCTACTTGTGAAACTTCAGAAATTATATTCACTGCATTCAAATTAGAAAATGGGGTGAACTGTGCTTACGACTATCTGGGAATATATGATGGTGACGACATCACTGCTCCGCATATAGGTAACTTCTGCGGTGCTGCTATCCCTGGACCATTTACTTCAACGCATTCTTCTGGTTGTTTGACTATTGTTTTTCATAGTGACTCATCTGTGTCTGATGAAGGATGGGAAGCCATCATAAATTGTGTAGACAATAATGCCTGTAACAATTGTCCAATAAACTACTCTTTATATGGATCTGAATATGGCAATGGAGGAATGAATAATAATGGAGATTTTGAAACAGATGGTACAATAGTGTCTTATCAGACAGTTGCAGATGGTGTTGTAGATTATGATTCTGCGACTTCTGTAGAGTTGGGTATTGGATTCGAAGCCAAAGCTGATGCGGAATTTAATGCATTTATTGATGGATGCAATAATGGATTCGGTGGTGGTGTAACAATCACTGGTGAAGCAGAAGAATTTTTATTGAATCATACTCCACCTGAAGCTGAAGATTTATCTACTACTAAATCTAGCATGTATTCTTTTCCAAAAGAAAAGGTGTATTGAAACAATCTTTAAATTATAATTATCGCTAGATTTAAAATGAAGACTTATAGGTTTTCTTGTCGATAACTATTTTGGCCAATACTTCTTTTAGTATCTGAGAAGTACCTCCGCCGATAGGTCCAAGGCGAGAATCTCTAAGTAATCTTGCCAATGGATATTCTTCCATATATCCGTATCCGCCTAATAACTGGAGGCAATCATAGATTACTTCGTCTGCCATTTTGGTTGAGTTCAACTTAGACATCGTTGCTTCTTTTACAGGGTATTCTCCTTTGTTTAATTTATCTGCAACATGATAGTTAAACACTTTATTGATTTCAACACGTGTTGCCATCTCAGCAACCATATGTCGCAATGCTTGGAATCGATCTATACTTTTACCAAAAGCAGTCCGCTCAGACATATATTGTAAAGTATACTCCAAAGCATACTCTGCTCTCGCATGGGCATTAATTCCCATAATCAATCTTTCTAATGCTAAGTGTTGCATGAGATATGGGAATCCTTTGTTCTCTACACCAAGTAAATTTTCCTTAGGAATACGTACTCCATCAAAAGAAATTTCAGCAGTATCTGATGCCCTCCAGCCTAATTTATCAAGTTTACTTGCTGATACTCCAGCTGTAGATCTATCTATTAAAAACATACTAATTCCTCTCGCCCCAGCATCTGGATCAGTCTTTGCGGACACTACTAAGTAGTCGCTATATACTCCATTTGTAATAAAAGTTTTTGAACCATTAATTACATATTCATCTCCTTCTAATACTGCAGTTGTACGCATACCAGCAACGTCAGATCCTGCAAATGGTTCAGTAATACAAAGGCATCCTATTTTTTTTCCTTCTATACTTGGAGCTAGATATTCTTTTTTGATTCTTTCATCTCCTTCAGCATTTAGGTGCTGCATCGCTAGAAATGCGTGGGCCCACATTGCAGCTGCAAATCCGCAAGAGTGTATACGCTGCATTTCTTCTAACCAAATTACTGTGTAATATTTATCTAAAGCCAACCCTCCATATTCTTCAGGATAATCAAGACCGAAGTATCCCATCTCACCAAACTTTTCCCAAATGAAACGCTCTATTGTACCAGTTTTCTCCCATTTTTCTATGTGTGGAGAAACTTCTTTTTTTAGAAATTCTCTAAATCCTTCTCTGAATAGATTGTGTTCTTCGGTAAAGTGACTCATACTTTTAAATATCTGTATTTGTTTACAAACATAAATGTAAGTATTTGTTCAATAACTTAGGTGGAAAATATTTTTGAGAAAAAGAATGTGAGGCATACTGGACTCGAACCAGTGACCCCTACCCTGTCAAGGTAGTGCTCTAAACCAACTGAGCTAATGCCTCAAATTAAAGATGT
>JAHDBF010000074.1:13707-17260 GCA_020630525.1 Saprospiraceae bacterium | reverse complement strand
ATTTATAGAGGAAGAAAAACATAAAAAAAATAATGCAACAGAAATTAAGAATATAGAAATCGTAACGGACAAAGACAATCTTCAAAGTTCATTATCGTATAAATTTCATTCTAGCAATTTTTCAGAGATCACTGGAGATTATTTATTCATTCCTTTTTCAGCGGACGAAATAAATATCCCAAAATTACCCAAAGATAAGAATAGAGAAAATAACATATATTTTCCAAGAGGATATATCGAATCAGATACCACAGTAATTAACTTACCCTTTGAATATGAGCTCGTCGAAAATCCTAGTGTAATCTATGATTCGGAATATGGTAAATATTCGATTGAAATATCTAGAATGAATAAAAATTCAATAACAATAATTAGGAACTTTGAATTAAATGAAAATACTTATTTACCGTCAACATATCCAAGCTTAAAAAAATTCTTTGATTCTTGTTTAAAAACAGAAAAATCACCATTAGCCTTTATCAAAATATGAAACACATAATTACTGTCTTCTTTCTTTTAATATCCATTACTTTAAGTGCCCAAAAAATGGGTATTATTTCCGAAGAAATAATTCAACAAAAATACAGCGAGATTGATAGTTTAGCACATGCAGAATATATCAATAAACAAGTTGAAATTAATTACTTTTTTACAGATGCTGGAGGAAAGATTTTACAAGAAGCTACACATTATCATAAGATAAAAATTTATGATGAAAATGGGGAATCTTATGGTAATATTGAAATTCCTCATTACTATGGGAAAGAGGGAATTGAAAAGATCACAAAAATAACAGGTGCAACATACAATTACGAAAATGGAAAAGTTGTAAAAACAAAATTGAATAAAAAAGACATCTTTCGTGAAGAACTGTCTAAAAATAATAGGGTTGTAAAATTTGCCATGCCAAATGTAAAACCTGGCTCAATAGTCGAGTATCGTTATAGCATCAGATCTCCGTTTATTTATTCAATTCCAACTTGGTATTTTCAAAATAAAATTCCAACAAAATTAGCACGATATATCATTAATGTTCCTTCTTATTTTAACTTAACTCCAATTAGCACTGGTGCAAATCTAATATCAGTTGATAAAGAAGTTGTACCCAATTCACCACATGGAGTAATTAAGTACAGCTATACAGGATTTAAAATTAAACCAATAAAAAAGGATAAATATGTGCTAAATATAAATGACTACCGATCAGGAGTAAAATACGAACTTTACAGTATAAGAATGCCAAATAGTGCATTGCAAAATTTCTCAAAAGATTGGAATGAGATAGCAAAGAATTTGAGTGAGAGTAGTTACTTCGGCAAACAAATAAAAAAGAAATTTTCTGCCTTAGATAATATAATTGATGAGGCAATGGAGATGGATGTATCAGAAAGGGTAAAGTTTCTTTATGGCTATATAAGAAACAATTACACATGGAATAAACGATATGGAAGAGGTGCATACGATGGGTTAGCAAAAGTTATTAAAAATAAAACTGGAAGTGCAGGTGAATTGAATTTACTATTACAAAATCTACTTACCAAATGCGAAATAAATAGCTATCCAGTTGTTTTAAAATCAAGACAGAATGGCTTACTAAATACAAAATATCCAACGTTAACTGAACTCAATTATATCATCGTTTATGTCAAAAGTGAGGATGGATACACATTACTTGATGCAAGTTCTAGATTAACACCTTTTGGCGAATTACCATTAAGAGCTGTCAATCTTTCTGGCGTTATCATTCAATCGGATGAGGCGTCGATTATTAACTTTGATAACCCAAATATCTATAAAGTACAGACAGTCTCAAATTATGCTATAGATGTCAAAAACAACAAAATTGAAGGAACCAGTCAAAGAAAACGTAGTGGATATGCGGCAACTAAATATCGTATAGACTTACAAAATGATGACGACGATTCTCAAGAAGAAAATGATGAGTATTTTAATACTATTGATGAGCAAGCTGATGAATTTGAATCATTGGATATTGAGAACACCTATGAAGTTACTAAAATAGAAAATGTAGATATTTTAGAAAAACCAATAAAGGTTGAATACAATGAAAAATTAGTGAATTGTAGTAAAATTATTGGAGAAAAGATTTTTATTAATTCAACATTAGATTTTGGATTGACAGAAAATGATTTTGATGAACCATCTAGGGATTACCCAATATTCTATGATACTAAAGTGAATATAACTACAATTTCAAATCTAGTAATTCCTAATGGATACATCTTAGAATCAAAACCAGAATCTATAAATTTAACCTTACCTGAAAGAAAAGCGAGTTTTAATTATGACATTAAATCCCACGGAAACAAATTAATCATCACATACAAATTTCAAATAAATGAAGCTTTGTTTTTGGCAGAAGAGTATCCCAATCTTAAAAAATTGTATGATATGATTGTAGAGTTATCCCAACAAAAAATCGTATTATCACTTAATGAATAGAATAGCTGCACTAGAATTGATGAACAATATTCTTTTAATAGACAAATTGATTTAAAACAACGAAATGAAAAAATCCATAATTTTAATACTAGGCCTCCTAATGATGGGATGCACTACTCAGAATATACTCCATAATAATTCGTTTAAAAATAAATACACGGAATTTATCCAAGCTGATGAAAAAATTGTCTATAGTTGGTATCATTATGTAATAACAGAACTGCCTAATAGGAAATATATTGTAAGGACATTTTACCCTGAAACTAAACAAATTACTATTGAAGCAATTTGTTCTAAACCTTCTTTTAAGACTAAAAATGGTTTAGCTAAAAGCTGGCATGAAAACGGTTATTTACAATCTGAAGGAAAATATGTTCAAAATAAAAAAGTTGATTATTGGAAATACTATCATCGAGCGAACGGCAATATCGCCTCAGAGGGAAAATATATAATCGGTGAGAAAGAAGGACTTTGGAAGTCATATGATGCAAAAGGACGAATAGCATCAGAAATAAACTACATAAAAAACATAAAAGACGGCAATTTTATGATGTATGATTCCCTTGGAACAATTACAAACCAAGGGGAATATAAAGGAGATACCATTTATAGTCAAACGCTATTTATAGACAGTGAAAATAAAGAAATTGATGATTCAGAATGTATGCCATATTTATCGCAATGTAAAAATATTTCTGATGTAGAAGAAAGAACTAAATGCTCAAATGAAGCACTACTAAAATATGTCTATACCAACCTACGATATCCTGCAAAAGCAAGATTATATGAAATTGAAGGGATGACAGTTACTCAATTCACTATAGATAAAACTGGATCTATTAAAGACATTAATGTTATTATTGGCTTATGTGAAGACCTAAAAAAAGAAAACCTGAAGGTGATCAAAAATATGCCAAAGTGGGAACCTGGTGTAAAAAATGGTAAAAAAGTAGATGTCCTTTATACTTTGCCAATTAGATATAAACTTGAAGGGTGATTCTTCTCTAAAGGAATAGATGTGGATAAAAACTTATTGTTCAAAGCTTGAGGTGTTGATAATTGTATCAAGTATCTATACTTTAAACATCTC
>JAHDBF010000074.1:0-13607 GCA_020630525.1 Saprospiraceae bacterium | reverse complement strand
CAATCAACTAAAACGACGAGATTTTCACAAAATCAAAGCTAAATTTGAATCATAATTAGTAACAAAAACAATAAAATGAAAACTATAATGATTCAAAAATTAGTATTATTCTTTAGCGTGATCACAATATCTTTAAGCCTAAATGCACAAAGTTGTAATTTGCTCAATAGTGGTTTAAAGAGAAATAGCAACGAATCAACATCAGACAAAATAACCTTAATTAATGAGGCAATTCTTCCAATAAAAAATAATATGGCTGCCATAAAGCCAAGAAAGAAAAACAAAAAAACAATTGGATTAGAATTAGGTCACACTGAAAAATCAACTCATCTCTGTGCAATCAAACCTAGATTAAAATCTAACAACAATATCAAAAAAGTAGCTAGCTCATCTGCAAGACTTAAACCAATTCAGATGAAATCAAAAAACGCCATCTGTGCAAAAATTAAAAGATCAAAAATGATGAAAAAGGAAAGTAAATCATCAAGCAAACAATGTAAAATAGATAAAGAAAATCAAAAGACAAGTGTCGCATAAACCGCGTGTCAAATAAAATATTAGGGTGGTTGGATTTATAAAGTTGGTATACAAATTATTTAATTTGTATAAGTTGCACAAACTAATCTGTGCAACTTTTTTATTTAATACTCTCCACAATCATTAATCTCTGCTGAGAATACAGCCCCTAACCCAACTTCAAAACCCGGAGAGAGATCAATATATTCACCAGCATCAAAATCCACGTTTGCATTATTAACCAATTTCCCATCAGAAAAAACCGAAACTCCAGCTGAATATTGACCAGATGCGTATCCGTCATGATGATCTAATGTTAAACTACACAAGTCGACAATCGTAATAGTAAAACTGCAACTTGAAATATTATTACAAGCATCAGTCGCTTCATAAGATATAGTATATGTTCCTGCCGACAACTGACTACCAGAACTTGGCCCAGAGACCTGACTAATACTGAGACCGTTATCAAGGCATGGCACTTCACAGATATAAGGCTTATAAGCGCCTTCATTATCAGCTAGCCAGCCTCCCCAAAAACCCATTGTAACATTATTGGGAGAAGTATTATCAGGATTCCAACCTGGTGCAGTATAATTAATATTTTCACCACTCTCCCACTCCCAAGGTGCATTCGCATCATCGCGAGACAATCCTATCCAAACAATTGATAAATCATTGTCGTTAATCATAGCGTCTAAAAAACTGTTTTCAACATCGTCATTAATTGAGGCTAAATAACCATTAGAAATATTTTCACAATTTGTTTGAGCTTGATTATAATTAATATTATTTGTTGAGAAATAATATTCATGCTCTTCACCACTATTATCATGTGTTCCTGCATGAGTAAAACCAGCAACTATTTCTTGAGTACATATATAATCTGTACAATCTGTATATGCAGTAGGGATACTCCAACTCACATCGACAGATGATTGTCCAGGAGGAATATAGATGACTTTACTCTCCGGACAATACATGTTTATCCCAGGGCAGGCAACCGCAATTTTACCAGACACGTTGGTTGCTAGCCAGTTAGGGCAACTACTTGATCGTGCCATTCTTCTGTACCAAGTATTTGACACAATCTCTCCTGGATCATATACCATACCGTTAGCATTATTTATATCAGACCAGGTCGAACCGTCATGAGATATTTGCCATTGATATAAGATTGCACCAGTTCCACCTGATGCAGGAATTACACTTTCAATCACACTGCCATCAAAGCCAATACAAGCAGCTTCACTAGTAGATATCTGTCCTGCAGTTGTCACATTTGTACACCCACTAATTTGGTTTATAGGAATTAAAACAGGAATTGGCGACAGGCTAAAACTAGACCCATCATAGACTGAATTTGTGTTACTGATTGGATATAAGTTTGTAATGACTCCGCTCCCATCAGTATCAATATTTGCATCAATAAAATGCCATTCTGCCGATAAATTCGGTTCGAAATCAATGCCGTTAATTTGCAAATTGATAGGTACATTACTAGTGACATTACTTTCGATGGTTGACCAATCTTGATTATTCACACCTACTCCATTCCAAGCTATAAGATAGCTAGGAACACCATCTTCTTCGAGGATAAATGCGTAAGTACCTTCTCCTGTTTCTTCAATACAAAAGTTAAATTTTGTTTCACCTATCAGATGCATTAATTTGAGCAATACTTTTCTAGCTTCTTTAGGTGTAGTGCTTCCATCATTTCTCCATACCCCAGAACTGTGATAGGCAAAACCACATTCCCACAAATGATCATCAAGCAACTCAAACACTTGTGATCGACAGACCCCCATTCTTCCAAGCATCAATACAGCACGTGCAATATATAATGCTTGAGCTTCTTCTCCTACACCAGCAGCATTCGTGCTACATCCAATTGGCTGGTCAGAATCCCAACCATATTCTGATACATACAGATTTTGACATCCTGCAGGCATGTTTCCTTCTGTCCATTCATATCCGTTTTTTACAAATAAAAATTTACTATCTGCTACCGAGTTATTACTACTAGTTTTTTCTGGATGAGCGATCAATCTTTGTTGATAATAACCGCTGTTGTCCGCAAGATCATTAGAGTAAGGATGCATATTAAGTCCATCCAAATAGCATTTGTAATAATCTGGTATCCTAGTTCCTTGATGATCTTTCCAAGAGTATGGATCACCACCATTGGAAGTGTCATTGCTTTCAAGATGGTGCGATTGAAATGCAGCGGGTGTTAATTTTATTTTATTGCTAGGATCATTAATATAATACGTTTCTATGCCATCGATAAATCCGCCAACTATGGCGTGATACAAATTTGGATTGCTGTACGCCCATGGCTCGTTTCCAATTTCTAATACATTAACAATCTTTTCACAAGTAGCACAATCAGAAACGGTAGGTGCATACGTCCTTGCAAACATCATCGCATATGCTCGTGCAGCCTCAAATGCATTTTCAGTAGAAGTTCCCCAATCTGACTCTGACCACCATTGGGCGGGAAAAGAATAATTGGGCTGTTCTGCCAATGGGAAATTGGCAGGAACTACAGTTAATGTAGTATGAATTCCTTCATTAAACTGTAAGAATACATTTCTACTAAATGTATAATTTGCATTCATATAATTTAAGTATGGATTTAAGAAAGGAACTGGAGCATCCATCGCATCCAATGTACGCGTTGTCGTATTGTAGAATATAATTTGGTCACCAGCTTGATTTGCCGAACTGATAACAGGTTTTCCATTTGCTCTTACTAATAATTTTAATCTTGCAACATCCTCATGAGGCGTATATTTACGTAAATTTTGCCAATCGATACAAGCACCATTAGAATCTGTCTGTCCACAGAATGGTTCTCCCAAATCGTCATCCCAATAATCTTTATTCATATATTGAAAGATCCTTGCATGAGAAAATATGTCATTTAGGTTTTCCATCTGTGCAAACCTAGTTTCATTTCCTTTATTCACATTTACACCCAACAATTGTCGGTAAGTAGGCTTTACTCTTCCATTGGCATAGACAGAAGATTCATCCACAGGTAATTGAATATTCTGTGATTCTCCAATGCCATCGAGATTATTACTAGTAGCATAACTACAAGCAGGAGTTTGTCCTAGAACAAACGAGGCATAAAAAATAATTGAGAACGAAATACAAATTCTAATTGGGTTCATAGCTATTTAGGTATAGCTAATTGACAACATGAGGACATTATCCACTGTTAAAATTTATAACTAATTATTTCAGTAAATGGGAAATGTCGGGTATTTGTCATTTATACAACACAATATTGGTGAATTGACAGGTAATTTACGGTAGTTGTGAAAATTGCTAATAGTTAAACAACAAGTTTTCGAGTATGAATTGCTAAGCTACCTCCTACTCTACCAATGTGATAGTCCCTTGTTCTGTTTTGATTTCACCGCTTTCTACAGTTACTTCTACACCGTAGACATAAACACCAGATTGTAACCTATTGCCACCATACGTTCCATCCCAGATTGCAATTTTTGAGTTATCAGAAATAAACAATTGGTTACCCCAACGATCAAAAACTTGGAATTTTACATTTGTAATTACTTCGTTCGCAAAGACCGTTATTGTGTTGTTTTCGAGATCGGAAGGATTCAACACATTAGGAATAAACAATTCTAGTTTTGGTTCTACAGCGCGTAAAAAAGTAGAATATTCTTTAGTACATTCACCCACTGTCACCAAAAGATTAACAATACTGTTATCAACCATATTCGTACTTGGAATTGGACAATCAAGGCAACTTAATGGCAAAGTAGACTCCCACTCCAATCCATAATCTGACTCTATATTTCCGTTCAAAACAATATCAACTAGGTCTCCTTCTACGCCATAAATAGTATCAGGCAAGCTAAGATTTATTTCATCTAATGATGGAATTTCAATTTCTACATCTTCTGAACAACCACGCTCATCTCGAATTGTAACGCTATATGTACCTGCTGGTAGATCTTCGAGTATAAATGGAGTCTGTTGTTCTGTCCCATTCGCAATAACTGCGTGGGCATTCTCTTGTGAAGAAATCTGAATATATCCATCATTAGCTCCAAAACAAACTTCGCTAGATTGTGCTACAATGTAAGGTTCTACTGCTTCTGATTCGACAGTAAAATTCAACACATCAGTACAGCCTTCATGCGACACTGTAAGTGTATAGTCTCCTGCTGCTAAATCTTCTACTAAAGTTGCTGCTTCTATACCATCTGACCACTGAAAATCAAAACCTAACAAATCTGGAGCTTGGAACTGGATAAAAATACGTCCTTCGTCCATTCCTGGACATGTCGCATTCACTTCAGAAAAATAACCAATTAATGGACTAGGCAATACTTTGAATTCTGCAATTAATTCTGAATTACAAATATCTTTAAATGCTAAAAAATAATCCCCAGGCTCGTTCACAGAAATAGTAGATACGGTTTCTCCAGTATTCCACAAATATGTCGAATAAATATCAGGAATGCCTATATTAATTTCGTCTCCTTCACATAAATAAAATAAATCTTGATAATCCAATTCTTCTACTTCAGGATTCATTTTTATAAATGAATTATTACCTAAATCACATTCTGCTTCAATAGGTGTAAAGTTTTGAACTTCTGATATGTTTGTTATCCCAGGTGCTGCGTTTACAACACAAACAATTCCTTCATAACTGCCATAATCAATAACAGAAGAACCAAACGAAAGAGTCAGGCAATCAGGTCCAACATTTGGGGGTAAAAAGCCCTGTAATACAGATTCTAAAGCTCCAGTATTCTGATCAGTAATTCCAAAAATCTCATAGGGAAAACTACTGATATTTTGTACATTTTCACTGACACAAAATTTGACTATAGCTAATTGACAACTATAATCACCTATAAATTCAATGCTTAGATCCAAGTCTCCATTCAAATCTTCCGCATGTGAATACATAGGATTACCTAATTGCATCAAAAAGAAGCAATAACAAAAAATGTGCTTTAGTTCAGACATAACAAATTCTCTCACGGGTTCACCTATTAATATGTTCTTACGAATAAAAAACGCTTACTCGCACAGAAAAATATTTTTAATTATTTAGGAAATATCGATTTCAGAATAAAATCTTTTTGGTGGGTTAATCTTTTGTAATCCACAAAAATTGTAATTGGAACACAAAGAAATTAAAACTTAATGGAGAATCATAATTTAGATAGAAATGATTCTGCATTTTCTATATGTGCTCTTTTTTTATTTTCATCCATTTTGTCGAAACTACGAACTAACATTCCGAGTCTTGGGTTTTTGAGAAAAAATTCTCTATGTAAATCCATGAAACGCCAAAACAATCCATCCCAAGTTTTCTGCCACTCACCTTTGCCATAATTACTCATTTTTAACACATAGTTACTTCCACTAATATATGGTTTAGTAGACATCAATCCACCATCTGAAAACTGACTCATACCATAAATATTCGGAACCATAACCCAATCGTAGGCATCAATAAACATTTCCATAAACCATCGATAGACTTCATCTGGATCAAACTCACACAGCATCATAAAATTACCTAAAATCATCAATCGCTCGATATGATGACAATAGCCTGTTTTTAACACTTTTCTGATAGTGGTATCGACTGGTAAAATTCCCGTTGTTCCATCGTAAAATGAATCAGGAATTTTCTTATTAAAGTTCCAATAATTCCTGGTTCTCTCTTTGGTCCCTACCGCTTGATATACGCCTCTGATAAACTCTCTCCATCCAATGATTTGTCGCACAAACCCTTCGGTGGAATTGATAGGGATTTGATTTTCAACAGCATAGTCTATTGCTTTTTTTACCACTTTTAATGGATGTAACAAACCGACATTAATCAAAGGAGAAAATACACTGTGGTTCAGTATTAATTCGCTAGAAACGATCGCATCTTCATAAGTTCCAAACTCATGAAATCTGTTTATCAAGAATTGATCAAGCCACTTTTCTGCTTCATTAAAATCTATTGGATAAATAGGGTTCTCGCTTAATTCACCATAGTTTTCATTGAAGTGTTTTTCTACATATGTGGTTGCTTCTTCGTGAAATTTGTTTTTATCTGGAAAGGTAATTGATGGAGCAAGCTTCTTTCTTGGATACTTTTTTCTGTTTTCCGCATCATAGCTCCATTTTCCACCCAATGCTTCTCCATTATCGTCCAATAGAATTTTCAACTTCTTTCTTTGAGCAATATAAAAGCTGGTCTGAAAAAATTTCTTTTTATCTGTTCTAAAAAAAGTTTTTAATTCTTCATTTCTATTTATATATGACGTATTTTCATAATATGTTACTTTGATTTTGTTTTTATTTGATGCTTCGCCAATATGTTTTTCTAGCCAATTATCCACTGGGTCAAAAAGGTGAATCTTATTTACTCCGACTTTACCCAATGAGTGAATTAATAATTTTATATTGCTTCTGGGATCAATGGCACTAATGTATTCCACCGGTAGATTTTGCATATTCAAGTATGCTTTATAGGCTTGCATACTCGCACGATGAAAAGCGATTTTCTGTTTGTGAAAATTATATTGATTAAAAAACAAATTTTCCTCAACCAAATAAATAGGCAAACCTAAATCGATCAACTTACTATCCTTAAATAGTTGGTTTGGGAAAATAATACTTACTTCTTGCATTAGGATTTTGATTTATTTCTTCTACATCGTTCACTACAATATTTTACTTCCTCCCAAACTTTTTCCCATTTTTTTCGCCAGTTAAATGGGCGATTACATACGATACAAATTTTATTTGGGAGTAAAGATTTCTTCATTTTTATACTTTCTTAAAACTGGGAAGATTTTGTTTTCGTGCATATGGAAAATCATTCAATTTAGATAACGCATAGTAGCTATTTAAACCACCAATTCCTGCAATTCCGATTGCTTCTAAATCAATCAATCCCTCTTCGGAAATAAATGAGTCTTCAATAATCAAATGTTCAATTTGACCGATAATTAAACTGGTATGATTTAATGAAATAGGAATTGCTTCTTTAAATGTCAAACCAATTTTTATCGGACTTTCTTTTACAAATGGCGCATTGAATCCTTCAATACGATATTCTCCAAATCCGCATTCGATAAATTCGGAAATATCTTTTTCAAATTTAACGGAGGTATAATGCGCTTGATGGACCATGCCTGTAGGCACACTATTGATCGTATAGTGTTTTTGTTCCAAAATATTTTCAAAAGTGTGTCGACGCACTTCTTTTTCTGGTCTTAAAATAAAACCCATCAACGGTGGATTAGTCCCCAGGTGTATTACAGAGCTGAAGACTGCAAGATTGTTTCCATCACTATCAGATTGTGTACCTATTAAGTTAGCAGATTTTATTCCTGATATTGAGTTTACAATATTAAGCCTTTTAATTTTTTCTATTTCACTCAATGTTTTAGCTGTCAGATGCATATCGTTGTTTTGGGTTTCTAGTATGAATGTTTATTATTCTAATTCTTTCTTTTATCACTTCTGGAGATTTTCTGTGTCCCCAAATTTTATCGCGAGCAAGTCTACCAGATTTTTCTAAATCAACGATCGCATGTGGATAGTCTTCCCCAATCTTAACGCTATACATTTGCTGCTCTAATACAGATAATTTCCATGGTTCATGTATTAAGTGAGCAGGTATATTTCTAAGAGCTGGAATCCATTTTTTGATAAAAACACCATTAGGATCATGATCCAATGATTGCTTTACAGGGTTATACATTCGTATTGTATTTACTCCAGTAGTTCCAGCCTGCATTTGTACTTGTGGATAGTGGATACCAGGTTCGTAATCAAGGAACAACTTAGCAAGATGATAAGCTGCAATACGCCAATCTTGATCTAAATGATGACAAAATACCGATACAAGCATTGCACGCATTCTAAAATTAACCCACCCAGTATGTGTTAAACATCGCATACAAGCATCCACCAATGGAAATCCAGTTTTACCATTCTTCCATGCTTCTATAAATTCTCTATTTTGCTCCCTTTTTAAAGATTCATATCCGCGATTGATACATCTAGTCTCATATGCACACTCTACTTCAAACTTCTGGATAAAGTGACATCGCCATTTTAAACGCATCAGCATTCCGTTAAAAGCACGCTTATTACTTTTAAAATTTGGGTGATTCAATAAGTATTGATAAACTTGCCTTACAGAAACATTTCCCCATGCGAGATAAGGAGATATTCTTGCACAAGACATCCTGCTTTCAGTAGGTTTAGAAATCAATCTATGATAATTAAATCCTCTTTTTGCCGCAAAAGAATGAAGATACTTCCATGCAAATATTTCTCCTGCAGGTTGAAATTCCTTTGGGTAATCTTTAAGTTGAGTTAATAATTTATAACTTAATGGAAATTCATTTTTCAGCAATGGTTTATTCACTTTCTTAAAGACATTCTCAATCTTTTTGTCATGCATTTTGGCATACCATGCGCGATCCCAATTTTTGCGATTCTTAATGCCACGCAATATTCCGTCACGTTGGTATTCATGCCACTTGATGTTATTTGCATTAAAAAAATTAGCAAGCAATTTATCACGCTCCCAAGTGATTTGAGTTCCACTTTCTTGATAGGAGAAAACACTTTTTATTTCATATTGCGCATGGATATTTTTAAAAACCATTTGCGCTGACGATTCGTATAATTCTACTTGTTGCCCAAAATCTTTTAGACGTACATTCATTGATACAATAGAATGATAAATGAATTGTTGATGTCTTATTGCTGCATCTTCATAATTGATTAATTCAGGCTCAAAAATATAAATTATGATATATGGAATTTCTGAATTTTCAGCATTAAATAATGGCTCATGATCGCTTATTCTAAGATCCCTTTTTAACCAAACGATATTTATCTTCTGCTTTTGCATTTACTAAAAACCTAAACAGAAAATACATGTTAAATGTTTAATAGATAGTAGCGTCAATTAGCGCAGTTACATCAGCGGTTTTGAATTTGGATTAGCGCGCACATAGTTTAATTTTGATTGGAATAATAAACTCATCTTATTTGCTCGATCGATGGCTTCTTCAGCTTTGTCTCCGACGAATTTTTCATTTATAACTTCAGCAAAAATCATAGTCCATCTTTCAAAATGTAATTCTTCGATTGGAAGATGTAAGTGATGGATAAATGGATTTCCTAGATAATCTTTTTTGCCAAATAAAACCGTATTCCAAAATGAGTAAATCCGCTCAACATGATGCTCCCATTTATTTGGGTCAATGGCTTTTGCGAATATTGGTCCTAATAATTCATCAGCTTTAGCGCGATCATAAAATTCATCCACTAGCAGTTTTACATCATCTTTGTCTTTTAATTTTCGCATAAAAAGGAGCATTGTTACATCAGATAATTTGCATCAATTAACTCGTGCTTATCCTTTGTGGTGACAGCATAGTTAAAACCTTTCTTTAAACTAAATGCACCTGTATTTCCATATTTATCCAATGCAATAAAGCCAACTTGTAACCAATCCACATTAGGATATTTTTTCATAATTCTTTTAGAGATATATTCACATGCCTTACTCGGTGTCATTCCATTTCGCATAGCTTCTACCACCATTGCACTCCCTGAAGTGCTTATAACTGCCTCGCCCCAGCCAGTAGCAGCGGCAGCACCTACTTCCTCATCCACAAAAAGTCCCGCACCAATTATCGGAGAGTCTCCTACTCTTCCATGCATTTTCCAAGCAGCACCACTTGTTGTACATGCACCTGCCAGATTTCCATGATTATCCAGTGCTAAAGTTGATACAGTATCATGGTTTTCTATATTTATCATAGGCACATAATCTGTATCTTTTAACCAATTTTCATAATCCTTTTTTGTTGATTCTGTCAATAAGTTTACTTCCTTAAATCCATGTTCCATTGCAAATTTTTTAGCACCTTCTCCTACAAGCATTATGTGCGGAGTCTCTTCCATGACCAATTTTGCTACAGAAATCGGATTTTGGATATTTTGGAGAAATGCGACGGAACCACATGAACCATCACCTTTCATTATGCAAGCATCTAAGGTTACATTTCCATCTCTATCAGGATAGCCACCTATGCCAACGGTTTTATTTTCGGGATCATTTTCAATTTCTACTACAGCTTTCTCTACCGCATCAATAGCTGAACCACCATTAATAATAATTTGGAATCCAGCCTTATTGGCTGTTAAACCATGATTCCATGTAGAAATCATTATTGGGTCTTTAGGAATACAACTATGTCCTAAAGAAAGTCCCTTGGATTTTGAGATAAATGGTAGCAAAGATGTTAGCCCTAGCTTTTTAACAAATTTACGGCGAGATGACATTTGATAATTTTTTTTTGACGAATACGTGCTCACAAATTAAACAATAGAAAGTACGAATAATTAAAACTTGAATAAATAATCACAAATTGATGATTACTTTTGTAACAATTACACGATTACGTATGAGAAATAATGTAATACGACAGCATTTTTTTTAGCGATATGTTTCAATTAATGATGAAAAGACTTATCTTCGCGACCTGATTTGGAAGAAGTTATTCGCTTGAGCCAAAATATTAGATAAAAGTGTAATATATAAGGCTCCGTAGCTCAACTGGATAGAGTACCTGACTACGGATCAGGAGGTTGAAGGTTCGAACCCTTCCGGAGTCACAAAGTTTTTTTGAATTGTATTTAATCCAATTAGAAAACGCATAAAAATTGGGCGTTTTTTAACGAAAATGATAGAGAAATGAGTAAAGTTTGTCAATTAACAGGTAAAAAACCTATCAGCGGTAACAATGTTTCCCACTCAAATAGGAAAACTAAAAGAAAGTTCTACCCTAATGTACACACCAAAAGGTTTTATATTCAGGAGAAAGACCAATGGGTTACTTTAAAGGTATCTGCAAAGGCGATAAGAACCATCAATAAGCTTGGCTTGTTGGAATATTTAAACAAATTAGATAAGAAAGGAGTAGATCACGGAGTAAAATTCTAGTCTAATCCCATAAATTTATAATACAATGGCAAAGAAATCAAAAGGTAATAGAATCCAGGTAATCTTAGAATGTACAGAACACAAAGCTTCTGGTCAGCCTGGAACTTCAAGATACGTTACACAAAAGAACAGAAAAAATACTCCTGATAGAATGGAAATCAAGAAGTACAACCCTGTTTTAAGAAAGCATACTGTTCACAAAGAAATTAAATAATTATGGCTAAAGTATCCAAAAATGCGAGGGTAGCCCAAAGAGCTGCCAACGCTGGTTCAGGAAGAGACTTTGTAAAAGTAATCAAAAGCGTTAAAGACGCTAACACTGGTAAATACACTTACAAGGAAGTGATGATACACAAAGATAAAGTGAAAGAATTTTTTGCAGAAAATAAGTAGTACGCAAAAATTTAAAACTATAATTATGGGTTTTCTGCACAAGAAAGCCCATTTTTGTTTTTAGCATTAACTCCAAATAAATAACATCACACCATATGGGTTTTTTTGATAAATTTTTCTCAAAGGATAAAGAAGAAGATCTTAATAAAGGATTAGAAAAAACTAAATCGAATATCTTTGGTCAAATTGCAAAAGCAGTTGCAGGCAAAACCAAAGTAGATGAAGCTTTCTTAGACGAATTAGAAGGTATATTAATATCGGCAGATGTTGGAATAGACACTACGGTAAAAATCATTGATAGATTAGAAGCAAGAGTTGCCAAAGAAAAATATTTCAATACCGAGGAGCTAAACAATATCTTAAAAACAGAAATTGTAAACATCCTAGAGGAAAACAATACTGTGGATATTGAAGATTTTGTTTTCGATGAAATCCATAGACCATTTGTTTTACTCGTTGTCGGCGTAAACGGTGTAGGAAAAACAACGACAATTGGTAAATTGGCAAATCAATATAAGAAACGTGGAAAACGCGTTTTACTAGGAGCAGCAGATACATTCCGAGCTGCCGCAGTAGATCAATTACAAATCTGGGCAGAAAGAAATGAATGCGGGTTTTTCTCTAAAGGGATGCACACTGACCCTGCCGCTGTCGCTTACGAGGCTGTCCAAAAAGCCATCAACGAAGACTACCATATCGTTATCATAGATACCGCTGGAAGATTGCATACTAAGAAACACTTGATGGAAGAGTTGACAAAAATTAAAAATTCCATTGATAAAAAAATGCCTGGAGCACCTCATGAAGTTATGCTGGTTTTAGATGCCACAACAGGTCAAAATGCGATCGAACAAGCCACACATTTTACTGCTGCAACAGATGTAACCGCTTTGGCATTAACCAAGCTAGATGGTTCTGCCAAAGGTGGAGTTGTGCTTGGAATTTCTGATAAATTTAAAGTACCAATTAAGTACATTGGTGTTGGAGAAGGTATTGATCATCTACAAGTATTCAATAGAAAAGCATTTATTGATTCTTTATTTAATTAATCAATAATTCACATTTTAAATTCTGTATCTACGAATCGTTGTGATTGCATAGTAATGATCCTTTTATTTAGCTCCTTTCGATGCTCAAGGTAAAAGTTCAATTCTTCTTTTGTACATAACCCAATTGTTGCCCCAATTATTTGGTTTTTAAAATCGATATTGGATTGGATAAACTTAGTTATGTATGATTCATACTCTTGCCTAGTAGAGAAATTAAGGCTATTGCTTTTAAAGTTTTTATGGTTCTCCAACAGAGACAATGTAAATTCATGTTGAAGTTTAAGTATAGGTCTGAGCGTAACATTTTGATATAACTCAATAGGCTTTTTATCCGTCTCCCCTATTAATAAACTTGGTCTGATCTTCTTTATATTGATATCTCTATTCATGTATCATTACAACAAAATTTCTTAGAAAAAGATTAAGCAAATCATAAAAACGATGCCCCATTTTTCCCATATCGACCAAAGGGAGATATCTAGCTTTTGCTAAGAGAAAAATAAATCTAGTATGACTGATCCCATCAAAACCAGTTTTCACTGCTTAATAAATTTACTACTAAACACCCGCCGCTCTCGATCTTCGCTAGGGACAAACTCTAGCACATATGTCCCAGCCAT
>JAHDBF010000073.1 GCA_020630525.1 Saprospiraceae bacterium | reverse complement strand
ACTAAAAACTAAAAAACCCTAAGCTTTCTCCTCAGTAATACGACAAATCTCAACAATCGTATTCGCAGCTGCTTGCATCTCTTGTACAGTTGTCCATTCTAATTTTCCATGGATTCCATGTTGTCCAGAAAATAAATTTGGGCACGGCAAACCCATGTGCGATAATACTGCACCATCAGTACCGCCTCGGATTGGTCCATTATTACATTCGATACCCAGATTTTTCATTGCCTCTTGAGCATAATCAACAATATACATATGGTTATCTAGTACTTCGCGCATATTGCGATATTGCACTGTAGATTTCGCTTCGTACTTTGATCTTGGATAATTTTTTAATACATCTTTAGTTATTTTTTCGATCAAGTCTTCATGTGTTGACAATTGATGAGTGTCAAAGTCTCTAATCAAAAATAAGATAGTTGCTTCTTCAAGTTGTGCATCGATTTTATATGGATGGATAAATGGTTCTTTGTTTTCTGTAGTCTCTGGGCTTAAAGTATCTTTTGGGATCTTAGATACGATTTCTGCTGCAATTTTTAATGCATTTTCCATCTTGCCTTTGGCATAGCCAGTATGCGCGCTTGCACCAGTAATCTTTATTTCAAATCCATTGGCAGAAAAATTTTCATACTCAAAATTTCCAATATTTCCACTGTCCATGGTATATCCAAAATCAGCTCCAATTTTATCTAAGTCTACATGCGTTACTCCTTTTCCAATTTCTTCATCGGTAGTGAAAAAAATGTTTACCTCACCATGCTTAATATCATTGTTATTTACCAATTTCTGAGCTGCATCCATAATACTTGCTACGCCACATTTGTCATCAGCACCAAGTAAAGTTAGTCCACTTGCAGTAATGATGTCATGACCGATTTTATCTTTTAATTCTGGAAAATCTTTTTGATTAATTACTTGATTTGGGTCATCTGGTAATACGATTTCTTGACCTTGATAATTTTCATGGACAATAGGTTTTACATTTGTACCACTGCAGTCATAAGCAGTATCCACATGTGCACAAAAAAATATTTTTGGCACATTTGCTTTTTCCGTATTTGCAGGAATTCGAGCATATATGCATCCTTCCTTAGTAAGTTCATGCTTGATACCTAATTCAGTCAATTCCTCAGAAAGTACTTTACTTAGATCAATTTGTTTAGCAGTAGAAGGCACTGTATCAGAATATGGATCAGCCTGAGTATCTATCTGTACATATTTAAGAAACCTATCTTTTATTGTGTGCATTTTTCTTGAATTTCACACAAAAGTAACAAAATATATAAGATATGTTTTGTTATTTCATTGTCTTCAATTTCGGTATTTAGCTTCTATGAAATTTAGATTTTTGAATGAATTTAACCAGCTTAGAATCATTTTGTCAAATGGTTTAACACAAACAAATAACCTTGCTATGATTTTATAATGTATAGAATTTTCATGTAAATATTATTAGAATTCGCATAACCAATCGTAGCTTTGACATTATGGATTTAATAACACAGTTGAAGAAAATTTTGCCTTTAGAAAATGTACTTTCAAGTGATGAATTACAGGAAAAGTATCACCACATTTGGCATATGGATCAGCCACTGAATGCCAAGGCATACATTTATGTGAATAGTACCAATGAACTGTCTGAAGTTATGAAATTGTGCGATTCGTTAAGCCAGCCGGTAATAATTTTTGGTGGATTGACCAATCTGGTTGGCGCCACAGAAACCACAGGCGATGAGTTAATAATATCAATGCAAAAATTAAATTCCATTCATGAGGTGGACGAAAAAAGTAGAACCATCACAGTTGATGCAGGCGTGATATTGGAAAATATACAAAATGCAGCTAGTGAAAAAGGATTGCTTTTTCCATTGAATTTTGGGGCAAAAGGCACAGCACAAATTGGTGGAATAATTTCGACAAATGCAGGTGGATTGCGTGTCTTTAGATTTGGGATGACGCGAAATTTAATCTTAGGTTTAGAAATAGTTTTGGCTGATGGAACCATAATCTCTTCTCTAAAAAAGATCATTAAAGATAATTCAGCGTATGACCTCAAACAGTTATTCATTGGTTCGGAAGGAACATTAGGTATTGTAACAAAGGCAGTATTAAAATTAGTAGAAGCCCCTAAAAGTAGGAATAGTGCATTTGTCGCATTTAACGATTTTGAAAAAGTAATCCAGTTCTTAAAAATATCAGACCAATCCTTAGCAGGAACCTTAAGTGGTTTCGAACTGATTTGGAATAATTATTACACTAAAGCGACTACACCGCCTTCTTTGGTAAAAGCACCGATTGAATCTAAATATAAATATTATGTTTTGATAGAATCGCTCGGCAGTAACCAAGAACTGGATTATAATAAAATGGAAACATTATTAGAGCAAGTAATGGTAAATGAAGTAATTCTTGATGGCGCTATTGCTTCTAACGATTTTGATTTAACTTGGTTTTGGACCATAAGAGAAGATGTAAGAACGGTTACTTCGCAACTGAATAATGAACAGCATTTTGACATCAGTTTACCTATCCCAAAGATTGGAATTGTAATCGATGATATTGTTAATTCATTATATCAAATTGATGGGGTAGAAGATGTAGTTTGCTTTGGTCATGTTGCAGATGGGAATATACATATTGTGGTTGGGAAAGCCAATACAGATATAGCATTGACAAATGCGGTAAACGATATTGTATATGGTCCTTTAAAAGCGCTTGGCGGTTCGATATCTGCTGAGCATGGTATTGGTTTACACAAAAAGAAATACCTACATCTTTGTCGTTCAAATGAAGAAATTGCACTTATGAAACAACTGAAAAAGAGTCTAGATCCTAGAGGGATATTAAATCCAGGAAAGGTATTGGATATTGGACTTTGAGGATTGCTAAAAGTTGCATCTATTTATTGAGTCAGCGTAATAATTCCTAGTTCGCTACCTCCATATTTGATAGTAAGGAATTTTTTTTTGAAAATATTTTTTGAATTGGGGTTACCTCAACATTTAAACACTCACTTATAGGTGAATTTTGCATGTTTAATGCAAAGGTTTCATTTGGTTAAGTGGGAGCCACTGTGGTGAGTGGCTCCTTTTTTTTAGCCAAAAGTAAATGGTGGGTTGATTGATATTATTTGAGATGTCAATGACTAGATTAGAGACAATCTGACTTTCTTTTTCTTAAGTTTAGCATTATTGGCATGCTTAAGTAATTGGAAAATTTTTGTCGTTTTGATGGCTACAAAAGCACAATCTTGCTTTAATTCTATGCTGCCGATTTCGTCTGCAGCAAGTCCGCCTTGCTTTATACATAATCCTACAATATCACCCTTTGAGATCTTATCTTTTCTACCACCAGAAATGAATATTGTTTTCCAGTTGTTTTGTATTATTTCCTTGCCATTAGTTAAGTTTTCCTCATGAATGTCTGGAATGAAATCTGGTAAGATATCTCCTTTCCAAACGAGCACATACGAGATACCGTCACTATTCATACGGGCAGTTCTTCCATTCCGATGAGTAAATTCTTCTGCCTTGTGAGGCAGGTGATAGTGTATGATATATTTTATACTTGGTACATCTAGTCCTCTTGCGGCTAGGTCTGTTGCAATGATTAATTTATGACTGCCATTCCTGAATTTTATTAAACAACGTTCTCTTTCTGATTGCTCCATTCCTCCATGAAAACACCCATGACTAATATTATTTTCTTCTAGAAAATCGCTTATCCTTTGTATAGAATCTTTATAATTACAGAAGACAATTACTGACTCATCACCAATGTGTTTTATTGCAGAAAGCAAAGTTCCTAGTTTGTCTTTATCTTCAGAAACAATTTTTCGTAATTCAAGTTTTTCAATTTTTTCTTTAGAATAATCAATGACAACGGGATTGAAAAATTGGACAAATTCAGGAACAGATACAGCTTGCGTTGCTGAGCAGAGAATTTTCTTTTTTACTTTTATTAATGCATTTAATATTTCTTTCATTTGTTCTTCAAAACCTACTTCCAAAGACTTGTCAAATTCATCTAAAACATAAGTATTAATTGAAGCTATTGAAAAAGTTTCCCGATTAATATGATCCAAGATTCTTCCGGGCGTACCGATCAAAACACTTGGCGTTGTTTTTAATGTTAATTTATCTTTAGAAATTGGTATTCCACCATATACCGCATTTACTTTGTAGCCAGAACCAGTATCTCTGAACACTTGTTCGATTTGAATTGCCAATTCTCGAGAAGGCGTTAATATTAAAGTTTGAATGCCTTGAGAATTTGGGTCTAAATTAGCAATAATGGGTAATAAAAATGCCAGTGTTTTCCCACTACCAGTAGGAGAGAGAATCAAGACCTCATTATGCTCAATAATGGCATTTATAGCCTCAGTTTGCATCGGATTTAACTGAGCAATTTTTAATTTTTTAAGGATTTCAGATTGACTTTTTACTGTGTTGGACATTGACTTTAAGTTGGTATGATATTACTTGACAAGACAAACGTACAACAAATACAGCTACGTATGAGACCGTATTGAGTCTTATAATTTAATTATTTATAAAAGGAATTTGATGAATTCTTGAGCTTATTTCTTTTTTAATTCTTCTTGTTTTTGCTCAATCAATTGTCTAATTTCTTCGTCAGACTTATTGATGTTTTCTAGTAGAAATTGAACGTCATCTACTAAATCATGCTTTGGATATTTTTTTAAAAATTCATTATAAACTTCCTCAGCCTTTTCGTTATTTTTTAAATCGTTTTCTAACACGAATCCTTTTAAAAAGAAAGTTGTTGGCGTCTTTTCATAATTTGGATATTTATTGATTATCCAATCATAAAGACTCATTAGTTTAGGATAAGTTTGAATGCTTTTTGCAATTTCCGCAGCCCTAAAAAGATACGATGGTGCATCAGGTGCATTGGGAAATCCTAAAGCATAAGCTTCACACGCATCGACATACTTAAGTGCTGCATTTCTATTAATGCCTATTTTATTGACCTCGCCTTTGAAAATTCCTTCTCCGATGTTAACCAAGTAATTATCCAATTTAGTTACCTCTGGGTCGCCTTTCGCTAATGCAGTTTTAGCTGCTTCTGATCCTGTAAAATTATCGCTAACGGCTCGGTATAGTATGTTTGCTGTTTGCGGCCTTTTAGCAGTTGACATTTGATTGGCTAATGCTAAAATACGATTTGGCGTATCTGCATTTGCATAATCCTCCTTTATTAAGTAAAACAAAAACGTTCTTATTCTTGGAGGCAAATTAAATTTTTCTGCAACTTCAAGACCTTTGGTTGCTAAGTCTACCAAAGCAGCTTTGTCTGCATCTTCGTTTTGCATCTGCACCATTATTTCATCTATAAATTTATTGGCATTTGCATTATCGGGATTTGCATTGTATGCATTTTCTGCATCTGTTGCAGGAGAAGAAACTACAGTTGTACGATCACTTTTGCAAGCAGAGAACAGTAGGAAAAAACTAAAAATAGTTATAAATCGCATTTTTTTTAAATCATTTGATATGAAGCTGTAAAGTTAGACCGCTTATTGATAAATTCAAAATATATTATAATCCACTTGTCTTCTTTGATTTATTCTTCAATAATTTACATTTTAAACCTTGTTGGATAATCGCTGTTACTCTTTTATGAAAAATGCTATTTTTTGGTTTAGAAGAGACTTGAGATTGGCTGATAATGCTGGTTTATTTCATGCTTTAAAGCAAAATAACCCTGTCCAATGTATTTTTATTTTTGATAAAGTAATCTTAGATAAATTACCTAAAAATGATGCAAGAGTAACTTTTATATACGATGAGTTATTGTCAATCAAAAGCGAGTTAGAATCCTTGGGTTCAACCTTAGAAATGTACTATGGAAACCCTATTGAAGTTTGGAAAAGTATCATCCAGGAAAAAGAAGTCTGTAAGGTTTTTACCAACAGAGATTATGAACCCTACGCCAAAGACCGTGATAAAAAGGTAGCTGAGTTACTCGATAAAAATAATATTTCCTTTAATCATTTTAAAGATCATATCATTTTTGAAGGTAATGAAGTTTGCAAATCAGATGGCCTTCCTTATACCGTTTTTACTCCTTTTAAAAAGAAGTGGATCGCAAAATTGGATGAAAAAATTTGGAATAAAAATTCTTATTTTTTAACTGAATATCCATGCGAAAAGTATTTTGATAATTTTGTTAAGTCACATTCAGCGTCAAAGATATCTTTATCAGAAATGGGTTTCGAAAGATCAACGATTAAATTCCCATCCAAAATAGTTGCCCAAAAAATAATTTTAAAGTATGATGAGCAGAGAAATTTCCCTGGAATAGATGGAACCTCTAAACTCGGAATACATTTTCGTTTTGGTACCATATCCATTCGAGAAAAAGCAAGAAAAGCACTTGCGTTGAATCAAGTATTTCTCTCTGAATTAATTTGGAGAGATTTTTATGCGCAGATATTAGATGCATTCCCACATGTTACAAAAGGAGCATTTAGACCAAAATATGATAAAGTAGAATGGAGATTTGACGAACAAGAATATATGGCATGGTGTGAAGGAAAAACAGGTTATCCTATCGTTGATGCTGGAATGCGTGAATTAAATACCACGGGATATATGCACAATAGGGTAAGGATGATTGTCGCCAGTTTCTTGACTAAACATTTGTTGCATCATTGGTCATTAGGGGAGAATTATTTTGCAGAAAAATTATTGGATTTTGATCTAGCAAGCAATAGTGGTGGATGGCAATGGGCTTCTGGTACGGGCACTGATGCTGCGCCTTATTTCAGAATTTTCAATCCAACTTCTCAACAGACTAAATTCGATAAAGACTTTGTTTATATTAAAAAATGGGTTCCAGAATATGGGACAGAGAGTTATGTAAAACCAATAGTTGAGCACAAATTTGCTCGAGAAAGATGCCTTTCAACTTATAAGTCAGCGCTTGCCTGAGTTGGCGATTAATTCATCGATTTTTTCTATACACCATGCCTTACTTACAATTGGATTTGTAGTTAAAATTTCTTCTTTGATTGAGTTAAGTTTCTGTTTATTCGGATTGTAAAGTTTATCCAATTTTCTGACTATTTTTATAAAGTTCAGATACCCTTTTCGACGGGATTCTACTAAAGATTTTTCACGCCTAATGAATGCATTATACGATGTTAATAGTGATTCGAGAGCAATATTTTCTTGGATTTCGTAGTAAGTCGCAATTAACATGGCTTTTGAGTTAATATTGTACCAAACATCATCAAAATCTAGGAGGTTAATATGTTCAATTACCTTATTAAAATCTTTTTTGTAAAAATAGATATTCGCCCATGAAAAATGGATTGCATTTTCTCTTGACTTAATGTTGAGTAACTTTGATTTAGTATTTACAAATTCTTCTGCATATTCCAAATATCCATTCCTGACTGCCATTCCTATTACTCCTCGGAAAAAACTAGGAGACAATTCGCCATTAACCAACAATACTTCGTTGTCAATGGCTAAGCTATAAAATTTAAGCCCAATTGGGATAAATTCTTTTTCTCCTTTGTTTATTTTTCCAACAAAGTAACTTATTCCTGCAATAAAAAACTCTCTTCTAACCTCAAATGAAAATTGATCAAAATTCTCATCAACTAATCCTTGGAGTTCAACAAAATCTGATTTATTTTCACTATCACTTAATACCTTGAATATTAGATAATATAGATTAACCGCAGGTACTTTGTCATATTCAAACTTATGTATCAATTCTAATACATGTTCAAAATGTTTTAAGTCTATTTCGGACTTATACATCCTACGCCAGGTCAGTAAATCTTTTCCTAAACGTAGCTTTTCGATGGCATAAAATATATCTAATGTCTTAGATAATTCAATAATTTCTTTTGCAGAATCAGATTGCTTTTTTCTAGCTTTAGAAGTTTTAAGAGCGCTTATTTCATAAAAGTTTTTTAGAAGCGAATATTTCTGAAAATAGTATTCGGAAGATTCTTCAGCTCTCCGTTCAAACGATTTGGAAGAATTAGTCATTGATTTTGAAAATAAACTTTCGATTTTTTGATCTCTGATTTCTTCCAATAATAGATTATCAAGAAGTAGCTTTTTTTTACTCAGATTTTCTTGAATGAGAAATTGTTCCACCAATGTCAAAAGATCCGATAAAAGTTTCCTCCATTTTTGTTCTGAAAATGGGATATTGGTATCCAATTTTTTCCAAACATGCTCTTTTTTATTGAATAATTTTCCGTTAAAAGAAGATTTAATCTCAAAGAATAACTTGGTAATACGTTCATTGGAATTAAAATATGGCGATTGAACAAATTTGCTAAACCTATTCAGCTGCACCTGCGAAAATGATTCTAAAACCCTATATACCTTAGTGTCATTCAAATTATAAAAGCCTTATATACGTAATCAAAACATCTATCATAAGTTAAATATCAGTATTTTTTATATAAGTTAAAAATTAGATGTAAACACATTAAAATATTGTATAATATATAAAACATTAATAATTAATAATTTATAAGTGTAATTGTATCAATAAAATATATATATGATATTTTTTATTAAAAAGGCAGCGATTCTTAGTTTTTACCGTATTTGTTATATATTTTTGTTGTGTATTGCTTTTATAATATCATTTATATGCATCTACTGAGATTTATATTCTCATTGCTTTTAGCTATTTCGATCAGTTGTGTTGTCGCACAATCTAATCCAGCATATATATCTGTAGAATCAAAAGTAAATACCATCTCCAAAACAAGAATTATTTCTTTAGGCGCTACACCCAATATTGTTAACGCTGCAGAGTTGAATTATGAAGTTCTTGAGGTAGATACGATAGGAAATAACAATTATGATATTCTTTTTAAACCAATGGAAGGTTTTATTGGGGAACAATCTCTAATTATCGAATACTATGATCAAAGTGCTATACCAGGTTTTCCAGCAATAAGATATACTACATCAAATTGTATTTTTAAAGCTTCTCATGTACAAGCGTCAAATGAAATTGCCATTGGGAATAGTAGTGCATTATCGATTGATGTTGTTGCTAATGATGTGAGTTCCGATGGTGAGCTTGAATTATCAAAAATAGCTTTTGTATCTGGAGGAACAGCATTTATTGATGGAGACAATATCAATTTCAATTTTGATGAAACTTCGAAAATTGGATACGTTTCTTACATCGTTCAAGATGGAATTGGGACGGGAGCTGATGCAAGTTTGACCTTGCTAAGAACTGATTTAGGAAATGAGTCATCGATCTCCTTGAGTTTAAATAATAAGGAGACGGTTGATTTTTATATAGCTGATAATTCCATGGATTTGGTAACAGGTCCAATCGGAGGAAGTATATCTACATTATCTGAAGCTTCCTACCAGTATACACCCAATAAATCATTTCAAGGTACTGACGAAGTAATTTTTCAATCAGAACTTGGTCAAGAATGCACTGTTTCTTTATCAGTGTATGACAAAGATGCTGAAGGACAATTTGTTAAAGATGATAATTTTTACACTAGTGTAAATGAACCAATAAACTTTAATGTCCTAGAAAATGACCTTAGAACCTCATTTCAAATTGTTGATTATTCTCCAGAACTAACTTATCATGGCAATGGGGATTTTTCTTTTGTTCCTGAATCAAATTACAATGGGGGATACTTGTTTTATTATAAAGTATTTAGCGGATTACAATTTCAAACTGGAAATATATTTATAGCTGTAGATGATTATGCACCAATAAATGAAGAAACATACAATTTTAAAGTTTCTTCCGGTACTAAGTATTTAATTCAACACCAGGCGCCAATTGATAATTACAGTTTTTCTATATTATCAAGTCCGGACCATGGGATTGTTACCATTAAAAGCGCTGGACAAAATGTAGATGCTTCTTGTAACGAAAATATATTGATAGAAAATAGTGCTATTGAATATTTTGCTGAACCAGGATATAGTGGCGAAGATGCCTTCGAATTGGAATATTGCACCTTCGGTGGTAATTGTCATATTGTCAAAGTGAATATTGTAACCATAGATGATGGCAGTGATTGTAATTGTGAAGCTGACTGTGTTTGGCCTGGAGATTTTAATAATGATGGAGTTGTAAGTACCAAGGATTTGATAGCCTTCGGAGCTAATATAGGAGAGAGCGGAGAATCAAGAGAAATACAAGAAAATAGTTGGAATGGAAATACAGTTTCTGATTGGGGTTTTATGTCTAAAATATCAGGTGTTGACCAAAAACATTTAGATGCTAATGGTGATGGATTTGTTACTATCGAAGATAGCGATGCAATCAGCGAAAACTATGGTTATATAAATAAATTAGTATCTAAAGATGTATATGCATTTTCTGATATACCATTGGAAATATCAACGGAACAAACTGAGATTGATTCTGGTGAATGGTTGTTACTAGATATATCACTTGGTTCGGATCAAATGCCATTTTTAGACTTTTACGGTTTTACTTTTAATTTTAATATAGATCCTGAATTGATTGATGAAGAGTCAGTATTCTTTGAAGTCAAAGAGGATTCTTGGGTAAAGCAGAATTCCCCAACGATTGAAATGGTAAACCAAAGCTTTCCTGGTCAAATTAATTTTGCTGTTTCTCGATTGACAAAAGTTCCTGTTACTGGAAAAGGTTGTATAGGTACATTAGGAGTAATTATTGTTGATGAGTTAGATGGTTTTAGAGATGACGAATTATTACAATTAATTAAAGTCAAACTTGATGACGCAATTGTTTTTGACCATAAAGGAAAAGGTCAGGAAGTAAGAAGTAATCAATTGACAATACCATTTAACTCAAAGCCCAAAAGTGAAGATAATAAAAATGATTTAGCAGTAGATCTATATCCTAATCCATCATCCGATATTTTACAGATCAATTCAGATCAAGTGATCGATAGAATAGAGCTCTTAGATATCTCTGGTAAGGTAATTTCTACTGATTATCCTTTTGACAATGAGTTTGCCTATAGAAAACCTAATGGCATTTCTGGATTATACTTAATGAGGTTTACTAGTAATAATAAATCTACTGTTCAAAAAGTCCATTTCATAGATTGAAAATTCAATTAATTCATAATTGAAATCAATAACTTTAATTTCCGATACACATAGTCATTTAGATGATGATATTCTGCAGCATTGTACAGAAGCAGATGAAGTTTGGCATGCTGGCGATTTAGGCGATGTCAGCTTGATTAAAACTCTTCAAGATGCTAACCCAATAGTTAGAGGTGTATATGGAAATATAGATGATCGAAGTGTCAGAAATCTATGGCCGTTAAATTTAGAATTTGAGTGTGAGGGGATAAATGTTTTTATGACACACATTGGCGGATACCCAGGGCGTTATACCGGTCGAGTAAGTAAGATATTAAATGAGAAATTACCCAACTTATACATATGTGGTCATTCCCACATATGTAAAGTCGTACCTGATAACAAACTCCAGATTTTACATATGAATCCAGGTGCTTGTGGTCATACAGGATTTCATGCCATTAGGACTTTTTTGCGTTTTGATTGTTCAGAAGGTAAAATCTCAAACTTGAGAGTAATAGAATTACCAAGAAAATTGTAGTTTTTTATAACGAATCCAAAACGTTTCCAAAATCTTCAATAATATCTTCTATAGATTCGGTGCCAACGGATACGCGTATAAGTCCATCAGTGATGCCGACTTTTTCTCTTACAGATTTCTCTACTTTTAAATGGGAAGATGTTGCTGGATGTAAGATTAAAGTATCAACATTTCCTAACGTTGGTGCAAGCGTGGCTATTTTTATATTATTCATAAAATACATTGCTTCATTAATAGCTCCATCAATTTCAAAACTCAGCATTCCTCCATATTGAGACATTTGTGACTTGGCTATTGCATGGCTTTTGTGTGACGACAATCCTGGGTAATTTACAGTCTTTACTTTATCATGTTTTTCTAGAAAAGTTGCCAATGACAAAGCATTATTACAATGGACATCCATCCTCAGCGGAAATGTTTTTAACCCATTATAAAGTAGCCAAGCATCATTGGGACTACAAAAAGCACCAGTTAATTTTAAAGTATTCCATAAGTCGTTAAACTGAGATTTATTCTTTGTTATTATTGCACCACCTAAAGCATTGCCCATGCCATTCAGGTATTTGGTTGTAGAATAAATGACAACGTCAAAACCAAAATTTAATGGTCTTTGAAGATATGGAGATGCGAATGTATTGTCAATAATAGTGAGGACATTATGTTTTTTTGCCTGATCTGCAATCAATTTTAAATCTACGCATGCAATTACTGGATTGGAGGGGGATTCGCAATAAATAAGTTTTACCTTATTGCTAGCTAATGTATCAGTTAGTAATGCTTCATTGTTTAAGTCACACAATATGGTTTTAATGCCAAATTTTGAGAGCATAGATTTTAGCAATTCTGTAGTGCCTCCATAAAGATCAGCTTGCGTAACAATGATATCACCACTTTGCAAGTTTGATAATAATGCAGTAGTAATTGCGCCCATACCTGAACCAGTTAACAATGCATAAGCTTTAGAATCTAAATCTATGCTTTCAAGAGCGGCAAGTTTTTCTGATACTGTTGCTAAAGTTGGGTTCCCATATCGTGAGTAGACATAACCTTCTTGGTTTCCTTTGAATATATCTATACCTTGCTCTATGTTTTCAAATACAAAAGCAGAACTATTGTAAATCGGTAAAATATGCGGCTCATTCATATTGATATGTGGCCACTCTTTACTGCAAATAGATTGGAACTTTAATAAATTAGACTTCATTATAATTGTATATTAATTGAATCAAGAATGTGTTATGAAATGTATAAAATATTGGGTTTTAGTAATTTTAATGCCAATGTATTGTTTTTCACAGAATGAAATAGAAATTGAGGCACCAAAATTTTCAATAGAGTTGGGTTATACTCCAGTAATTCCTCTAAAAACGCTTAAAAACCACATAAATGATTATCGAAATGGTTTTTTTATATCCGGCTTTAGAAGGATTAAAGATCAACATAATCTTTGGATTGGACTTGGAGCTCATTTTTGGCAATTGGATGGATATACTAATCAATACATAGAAATTGGGGACTTTGAAAATTTTGATATCGATGCAACAACCAATTCTTCAAATCTCAATATTTCTGCAAAGATTAGATATTTTACTGATTGGTATTCTTCTCGATTAGAACCATTTTTTGAAGCATCAATCGGAGGGCATTATTTATTTACAAAAACAGGAGAATATGTTAATGACTCGGATACGTCTGAAGTTTCTTTTGATGAAAATGATATTACTGTCAGCTTTTCTGCTGGTCTTGGGCTACAGATTAATGTAGATGAAAACTTCGCAGTATTATTAACGGTAAATTATGTCGGAGGTGGAGTTGCGAGTTACAATACATTGATTTCAAAAGAAAGCGAAGTGCCTTTAGAAAATTATAAATTAAGAACTACTCAAATTGAATATCTGCTGTCACAAATTGGTGTTACTTTTGGGTTTTAAATGAAAGCATAAATTATGGAGAAAGTGGATGGTGTTGCAGAAATCGCATTAAAAAATAATTGGATAGAATACTATACCATTTTGGTAGATCCCAATCAAACACCGATTAGGTTAGACAAATATTTAATGGATAAGCTTGAAAGAATTTCAAGGAATAGGATTCAAAAAGGCATAGCTAATGGTCAAGTTTATGTTGACAATAAGATTAGAAAATCTAGCTATAAAGTTCAACCACAAGAAGAAATCAGGGTATTCCTACCTCAAAAAAATGAAGATAAAGACATCGTTATTGCCGAAGATATTCCGCTTGATATTCGCTACGAAGATGATGATATTATGATTGTGCACAAACAGGCTGGAATGGTTGTGCATCCAGGTGTTGGTAACTGGAGTGGTACTCTTGTAAATGGATTAAGATATTATCTAGAAGGGAAAGACCTACCTGTTATGGAAGGCAATCCGATGGACCGTCCTGGTTTAGTACATAGGATTGATAAGGAAACATCTGGGCTGTTGGTTATTGCAAAAAATAAAGAAGCAATGACACATCTGAGCAAACAGTTTTTTGATCACTCAATAGATCGAACTTACAAAACATTAGTATGGGGAGAACCTGATCCGTATGAAGGACAAATTACTGGTTACATCGGAAGAGATGAACGGCATCGAAAAAACATGTTTTTGTATGACGAAGAATCAAAAGGAAAGTGGTCAGTCACCAATTATAAAGTCATCGAGCCATTATATTATGTTTCTCTAGTAGAATGCAGATTGGAAACTGGACGTACACACCAAATACGTGTGCATATGCAGTCTAAACGAAACCCTGTATTTAATGATAAAAAATATGGAGGCGATAGAGTTATAAAAGGAACCGTCTTTAGCAAATACAAACAATTTGTAGAAAATTGTTTTTCTATCATTGATAGGCAGGCGCTTCATGCTGCTTCATTAGGTTTTATTCATCCTACTACTGGAGAGAAAATGTATTTTGAATCAGAATTACCGCAAGATATGAGTGACGTTTTAGAAAAATGGCGAGGCTATACCAATACAAGAAAAGAGATGAAAAAATGAAATTAGAAGAAAGGAAAAATATTTTAATTGAAGTAGGAAAGCAACTTGCCGAATATGAAAACAATGAATCCATTATTTCTGCAATTAGAAAAGCAAAAAGTAAAAATTCATGGTTTACAGATGAAAATATCACATTTGCTTTAGACGCAGTTATTAACCATTATTGTAATGAAGAAAAACTGAATCAATGGCTAAGTAAATATGATAAACTAGAAAAAAGTATTCCGAAAAACGTAGGACTTATATTGGCAGGAAATATTCCATTCGTCGGAATCCATGATGTGATAACTGTATTCTTATCCGGTCATAATACGCATATCAAATATTCCGAAAAAGATGCCGCTTTAATACCAATGTTTATCAATTTAATGAATCAAATAGACAGCAATGTAGAAAAACTTATCATGAGCGTCGAACGATTAAAAGGAATGGATGCTGTTGTTGCCACAGGATCAAACAATAGTGCAAGATATTTTGATTACTACTTTAAAGATATTCCAACGATAATTAGAAAAAATAGAAATAGTGTTGCCATACTTGATGGTTCAGAATCTGATGAAGCGATAATGGGATTGGCTAAAGATGTATTTACTTATTTTGGATTAGGATGTAGAAATGTATCTAAAATTTATATTCCAGAAGGATTTGATTTAACCAGATTACTATCACTGTTCGAATCGTACAAGTATTTGGTAGATCATAACAAATACAAAAATAATTATGACTATAACTATGCAATATACTTATTAAACAAGAATGAGTTTTTGGCTAATGAAAATATAATCTTTCTTAAAGACAGTGCTTTGACATCAAGAATAGCTTGTTTACATTACGAGTATTATAAAGATACCGATATGTTAATTAATCACCTATCGGACATAGCTGATGAGGTGCAGTGTTATCTTAGCAACGTCGGATTACAATCAATAGAAACACTCCATTTAGGAACAAGTCAGTATCCCGAATTATGGGACTATGCTGATGGTATTGACACTTTTGAATTCCTGAATAAATTATAATGAATTACAGATTATCTAAAAAGAAGAAGGCAGAATTTGTAGCTAAACAACTAGAAAAATTTTACCCAGAAACACCAATTCCTCTCGACCATAAAGATCCTTATACCTTACTCATCGCGGTGTTGCTCTCTGCGCAATGTACTGATGAAAGGGTCAATAAAATAACGCCATTGCTATTTGCAAAAGCGGATACACCTCAAGAAATGATCAATCTTTCAGTAGAAGAGATCAGAGAAATAATAAAACCTTGTGGTCTGTCTCCGCAAAAATCTAAAGCTATTTTCGATTTATCGCACATATTAATTGATAAGCACAATGGTGAAGTTCCTCAGGATTGGGAAGCCCTAGAGGCATTACCAGGAGTTGGACATAAGACAGCTTCTGTAGTGATGTCTCAAGCATTCGGCGTTCCTGCATTTCCTGTAGATACACACATTCATAGATTGGCAAACAGATGGACATTAAGTACTGGAAAAAATGTTAAGAAAACAGAAGAAGATTTAAAACGGATGTTTAAAAAAGAAACTTGGAATAAAATACATCTCCAGATTATCTTTTTTGGAAGAGAATACTGCCCAGCGCGTGGTCACAATGCCGAAGAATGTCCAATTTGTTCTGTTATCGGACGTAGAGATATGTTTAGTTAAGCATATATTAATTAGCAATTTAGTATACATTATACATTTTGATAATATAAAAAATATTCAGTTATAACTAAAGTATAATATAATTATTATTGATTATCAATTAGTTATGAACATATTATAAAAAAATGTAATAATAAATACACATATAACTTTTTTATATATAAGGAATGCATTATATTTATGGCATCAAACAACTTGGAACAATGAGCCATAACGTCACTTTAAGGTTTAGAGAATGCATAATAAAACTAAAAGACAATTCCGTTTTTAGTTCTTATCGACAAATTGCAGAAAAAATAGGCATGCATCCGCAATGTCTTAGCGATATCCTAAAACATAAAAGAGAAGTCACAAGTAAAATTCTTGAACAAGCAGTTGAGCATTTAAACTTGAATGCTGTCTACTTATTAAATGGTCAAGGGGAGATGTTTTGTGCTGATTCAACAATTGAAACTCAAAGTACAGCTTATTCCAATGATGATGTTTCGAGTCAAATAACTTACGTTCCGATTGCTGCACAGGCAGGGTATATTGAACAAATAATGGATCCAATTTTTGAAGGTGATTTACCAAAGTTTTCATTGCCTAATCAAAAGTTTTTACAAGGAACATTGAGATGCTTTGATGTTGCTGGTGATAGTATGGAACCTACATTGATCGATGGCGATAAAATAATTTGTAGAAAAGTTGATAATGATTCTTGGTTAAATAACATAAAATCAGATTTTGTTTACGTAATCATAACAGACAATGGTATAGTTGTAAAACGATTACAGAACAATTTAAAAACCAAAGGAACCATAACATTAATTTCTGATAACGAACGGTATACATCTGTTGAGCTAGATGGTAGTGAAATTAAAGAGGTGTGGACTGTAGTAATGAAAATAAATTATTTTAGACCAGCAGCTTCTTTGGAGCGAATCCAGTTGGATAAAGATAATATCACACTAAAGGAAACCATTGCAGAACAAGAAAGATTAATTGCAGAATTGAAAG
>JAHDBF010000072.1 GCA_020630525.1 Saprospiraceae bacterium | reverse complement strand
AAAATGAGGCTAGAATTTAATTTTAGCCTCATTTTTTTATCACTATAATTTACTGAGCTATATACTACTTTCCATTTAATGCCCAATCATACTCTAGGTATTTAATGGTAGCTCCACTACTAACTTTTGTTTCAGCATATTTATTAATATAGTTGATTAAATCTCCAAAATCGCTTGCGTACCATTCAAAGATCTTTGAAACAGCAATTTCGTTTTCTGAAATTTTGTTTGAATTACTGTTTATAAATTTTTTGGTTTGAGATTCTAATTTTGATTGTAGGTTTGCTTCTGTGTATGCAAAGTTCCCTAAAGGTGGGCAAGATTTAGCTGCGCAATTAACTGCAAAGTGTATCCTTGCATCATTAAATTGTGGTCTGATAATGTCATTTTCTATATTGTTGAGAGAGTATGTTTTATCACCGATTTTGATCCAACTTTTGTCCCAAGGTTTTCCACCTTCTAAATCTGTAATACTGTTGACTGGATAATTATCCACCATAAGTTTTAAGGTAAATGCATTATAGGCATTTATCCAATATGCCAATTGCTTATCCTTAGACCAAGATTTATCTATTGGATTAGCTTGTAACTCTGTAATGTATTCATCTAAAGTAGCTTTATTTTTAACCAATCCTTGGTAATCTACATCACCAGTCTTTGAAACGAAAGTGGAAAGAATCTTTTGGAATTTACTGTGATCTAATTCCGTTTTAATTGGTTGTTTTACCTTGGTTTTTTCTTCTATTGTAATCTCATTAATTTCTGACTTTGGGCTTTGGATTACTGTTGTGGTGGAATTTTCATTCTTTTGAAAAACAGTTTTGGTGTTGGTTTTTTCTGGTATGGATTCGATGGTTTTGGATTGAATTGGAGTATCTATTGTAGTATTTGGGATTGATAACTTCTTGTTATTCTCATCGATAGATGCTACTTCTTTTTTATGATTTATTGCCTCATTGTTTGAATTTACAATTTCTAGATTGCTTTGTTTGAGGACGGAAGAATTTTCTTTTTTTAATGATTCGTCAATTATGATTGGGGTGTGGGCCGTATCTGTTTTAATGGCGATTGCTTTTTCCTCTGCTTTTGGAGTATTGGCGCAAGCTAAACAAAGGATAAGAGTGGTGGTAATAAAAAAAATGAAGGATTTCATCGTATTTGAATTTAGTTACATATAACTTAATAACGATAAAATCCTCCAAAGTTTGTGCCAAGGGACAGAATTATGTATTGATGTCTATCCTAGGACTATATTATCTCTTAAAACGCTCAAAATGACAATAGTATTACAACTAAAGTCAGTGGTCAAGAAGAAGATTTTCTAATAGAATATTAGAATGTTATGTCTGCTCTTAAGCCAAAGTTTCTTGGATTTTCAAGAAGTCCATTTCTTTGAGAATATTCTTCGTTAAGAATATTTTTTATGACTAATGATACTTTTACTCCACTTTTCTTTTTTTCATTAAAAGCGTCAAATTCGGCTGATAGTCTCATGTCCAAAGTCATCCAACCATCATTGTCGCTTAAGTCACGGTATTGCGCAATATTTCCTAAATTATTTAAAATTTCGTCAATATTCTCTTGATGACTTACGTATGCATAAGTAAATCCTAATTTTAAGTTTTTGTACGATGCTTCAACGTCTCCTTTTATATTGTGCTTACTTCTATATTTTAGCACGTTTTGTACATCTTTGGAAATTTGTTGAGGGACATTTGATCCTTCAGGATAAACCCATTCAAATCTAGGTAATCCTTTAATATCTTCAAAGTTTTGGTAGGTAGGATTGATATATGTATAACCAGCCAATACATTGATTGGTACTTTTGAAATATTAAATTGACCTACTATATTAAATTCAAATCCTGGAATTGCAATATCTCCGATATTTTGTGATTGAAGTCCGATACCTCCTAGTGTTTCGTTAAAACTCCATTCCATCATGTTGGTGTATTCGCTATAGAATATTGCTACATCGGCATAACCTTTAAATAAACCTAATTGGAATCCTTGTTTTATTCCTATCTCGGAAGACCATCCTTTTTCTGAGGTAAGGTCAGGATTAGGGAATATATTGAATCCTCCAAATTCGGTAATGATAAATCTTTCTGCAATAGAAGGATATCGGTATCCTTGCCCAATCGAAGCTCTTAAGAATGTATACTCTGCAGCTTCATAGTTTAATCCAAACCTTCCAATCAAAGCTGCTTCGGATTGGCTACTAGCATCATAAACAGTAGTGTCTCCTGGAAAAGGCGATACTGGAGGATTTGTCGCATAGTTTTGTTCTAATCTACCTCCTCCTGTAAGTATTAACCTGTCTCCTATTCTTTGTTCTCCTTGAACATACAAACCAACGTTTCCACTTTCAAGTAAAAATCCTCCAAAGAGTGGAGAATCAGATTCTGCATATTGTGCAGCTATTCCACTTGTGAGTGAAAATCCTATATTTTCGAAATTTCTTAAAAATTGATATTCTCCATAGTAATTGATTGAAGAATTGGATTGATTATTACTATTATCATTCTCAATATAAAATACTCTTCCTACAAATTTGTGCTTGTTTCCAAAATTATCAAACATAGTGAATGAAGGATCTAAATACCATCTGAAATTTTTTCCTTGAGTAAACGCACCAGAAAGATGTCGGTATGCTCCAACTTGCTCATTACGCCATAAAAATGGGCTTTCACTTTCATTTCTGGTAATAAAGCCTGCCAATCCTACTGTGATTTTGTCTGTAATACGATATTTGGTATGCATCCCCAATCTAAGCTTTTGATTATCCATATGTAAAGAATCTAAATCAGACATAAATCTTGATTTCTCTTTATCATATAAAGTATGAAGGACTAAATCTAGCTTTCCTATTTTTCTTTTGTGGAAAATAGATGCTGTAGTTTTAAAAGGAGCATGTGTAGATGGAATACTGTCTAACCATTGATCCCTATAGTCCTGACTCCACCACATTTTTTCTTTATCTTTAGGTGCACCAACAATCGTATGCGAAAGTGCAACTGTAGTTTGTGGTTCTGAAGTAGCATAACCTGAACGTACATTGATAATTCCATTTAATGCAGAAGAACCGTATAGTACGCTTGATGCTCCTTTAATAATTTCAATCTGACTTATATTTTCTACTGGTATGTCTCCCCAGTTTGGTCTCCCTGCATCTGCTTGTAAAGCTGGAATATCATCAACCAAAAGCATTACTCTACTTCCTGCCCCATAAGAAAATCCTGATCCACCACGGATATTTGCTTGACCATCGATCATCTGTAATCCAGGCGTTTTATCAATGACTGCAGTTACATTAGCAGCGTTTTGACTGCTAATTAATTCAGAACTTAGGACTGCAATTGATACTGGCGATTCAGATAATGGTCTTTCGTATTTCGATCCAGTTACAACTGCGGTTTCCAAAAGATTTGTGGTAAATCCTAGCTGCACATTCAGTTCTGTGTAGGAACCTGAATTTACTGTCACCGATTGAATAAATGATTCATAACCAATATAACTGAATTCTATTTCATAATTTCCTGGAGCGAGATTGATTAAATAATTTCCATCAAAATCAGTGGTTGTTCCATTTTCACCAACAGTAACGGTGGAAGCAATTAATGCCTCTCCACTACCTTTATCTGAAACGATTCCTTTTACTCCGCTGTTCTGCGCTCCCAATGTCCCTGCTAAAAATAGCCCGAGAATAAAAAGTAGGTTTTTCATTATGTATAATTTTGTTTTGTTGTTGTAATTTAAATTCTTTATCTGCATAAAATCATAGTTTGTTATTGTCGTTACAATAGTCTTTTTAGACACAAAATGTGATTTGATATGGGATTAGAAGTGTTTAAGAATCTTTGCTTTAAAGTGGCAAATTTATATGGTGTAAAGACCTGAACAATAACTTGACTTTGCCGTAAATTTAATAGGATGATTCTCATGATTTGAGTTAAAAAACATATCAATTTACAAAAGTTATGTAACCTGCAAAGTATGCTTTTCCAAAAAGATTCATATAATAGAATTATCTAATTTATTACTTATTGGAGACCAATTATTTAATTGCAATAAAATTTTACAGAAAATAATTTTATACATTTAACACAATGCCAAATTATAGTTCCTATATGGCTATTTGTAGCGCAATATAAAATTAAAGTGGATTTTTAAATTAATACAAAAGTATTGTATACTTCAAATAGATAGCTGAATAGAAGAATATTCATCAATTTGTGTAAATAAAGCTTGAGAATACCTATACCAAAATCTAATTTTCGACCAATAAATTGCTAAGAACTAAGGCAATTTTATGCTTCTGGATCTTGCTCAAGAATGATTGGTGTAATCATTGGAAGGTCAATTAGTTTCTTTTCTTCTGCACTTACGCTAAAAAATCTAAGGAATCCTCCTGAAGATTTAGCCACGTGTTCTGCAAAAGAAGTAAAAGACTTGTAAAATGTGTAAGCAGCTTTATTGTCTAATTTTGCCAATACTTGGTTTACTTGTGTCAAATTATTGGACAAGAAATCAATTTGTGCTTCATTCCCTTCCGGTAATTCTGCGATTAATGTATCGATTTTTGATTGATAACTGGCACCTACTTCTTTGTAGAATTCTTGAAGGTTATCAGGTAAGGTATAGCTTCTTATTTGTGTTAATTTTTCAGCCCAAGCCAATTCGTCAGCATCAACTTTACCATCTGCACTTGCGATCAATAGTGTTATCCAAGAAATTGAACTTCTTAAAATTTCTTTGTCTTCTTCTGCTAATTTTAAATCTTGATACATAATCGAATTTTATAGCGCAAAAATAAACTTATTCAGTTAATAAGAAAATCCTTATTGATTTTAAAAATTAAACTTAATTCCCAAACTTGGTAGTATTGGTAACTGATTTACTCTTTCGTATCTCAATCTGTCGAAATAAAAGATGTTGTCTCTATCGTAAGCATTGGATAATCCTGCGGTTATTTCTATATTCAATCGCTTACTGATTTCAATTGTCTTTTGGATAGATAAGTCTAATCTGTGGTAATAAGGCAATAAACCATCATTCCTATTGTCAGAAAAAATGATACCCACATTATCTGGATTTTCGGTTTGGTAAGGCGTGGATACTCCTTCTAAAAATGGAAGATAATTATAAAAACCTTGTGTTCTAGTGAATGGAAATCCTGTACCAAAATTCCATCTTGCACTTACCAACCAGTCTCTGCTTTCGCCGAAGGTATAACTACATAATAAATTTACGTTATGTCTTCTATCGAATACAGTCCTATATGTTTGTTCTCCATCAAATCTGTTTACACTTCCCAAAGAATAAGTTGCCCATATATACCACTGCGGCATATCATATCTTAATGAGACATCTCCACCTATTGCCCTTCCTGTTTCAGTAGCATAATCACTGTCTTCCGGTGATATTTTGTTTCTATTAACGATAATTAACTGTGAGAAATTCTTGTAATATCCTTCTATATTAAGTGTCAATCCTTTCATTAAATCCACTTCTACACCACCAATTAAGTGCTGAGCGTATTGCAATTTTGAATCTACATCGTTTCCGTCAAAATCTTTGAATCTCTCATCGGGTCCAGACAAAAATCCAGTAAATAGATTTACCACATCTCTTTCATTAGAAGTACTTATTAAGTTTTGAGAGTATATACCAGCTGCACCTTTGAACCTAATATTGTCTGTTATATTATACTTAATTCCCAACCTAGGTTCTGGACTCAATTCACTCAAAGAAGCGTAGTATTGTAGTCTGACACTTGGCTCGATTACCAATTTATCCCAAGACTTTCGGTATTTAGCAAATGCTGAAAATTCTGTAGTGTTTTGGAATTCTTTTAGGGTAATGTTAAATGGGTTGGTAAAGTTAAAATCTGTTCTGATACTCTTTATTTCAACACCATAATTGATAGCGTAGGTGTTGCCATAATAACTAAAATCTAAACCTAAGAAGCCTTCATTAATATCAGAAGACCTAGGTCTTTCGTCTGCTTCTTGAATATTGGTACTATATGATGTAAATCCAATATTTCCATTAACGATGAGTGAAGAACCTTTTGGAATAAGGTTAAAATTCATACCTCCTCCCGCATTTTCCCATCCAATCTTTGCTACCAATGGATTGTTATATTCATCAGCAAAATTAAATCCAAACACATTAAACTTACTACCATTGGAAGTAACAAAAGACAATTTACCATATAAATCATTAAAGAAAAATGGCAAACCAATACTATCATTTACACTTGCATTTGGATACAAAGTTTGCGAAGTAGATTCAATTATTGATCGCTTTCCTGTTAGTACAAAAGAGGCTGCACCTTTTTTATCTTCCCTATATTTTCCTATTGGACCTTCTAATAATCCTTTTACCATAAATGGACTACCCGAAATCTGTCCCGCAAATCTTTTCTTATTTCCTTCTCTTGTTTGAATATCTATTACTGCCGAAATTCTGCCTCCATGTTCTGCATTAAATCCTCCAGTTAATACATCAACGTTTTTAATTAATTCTGTTTCAAAGACTGAATATGAACCTACTGAGTGAAATGGATTATAGATTGTCATACCGTCAAGCATTATCTTATTTTGAACTGGAGATCCACCTCTGATAAATAGCTGCCCGCCTTGGTCACCAGTACTTATTATCCCTGGTAGCACTTGTAGGTATTGTAAAATATCAGCATCGCCACCTGTGGAAGGGAGTGCTTTTATTTGTTTTTGAGATACTTGTAATTTGGAAATTTGTACTTCAGATCTTGCTTGTTCTCTTCTTGCAGAAATATCAACCGTTTTTAACTCTACACCACTACCATCGAGTTCTATTTTTTTGTATCTAATATCGTTGGCTTTAATTGTTGCTGGTATTTCTACTGTTTCGTAACCGATATAGCTTGATACGAGAATAATCTCACCAGCTGGAACATTACTAATCGTATAGAATCCATCTAAATCTGTGGTTGTTCCTAATTCTGTGTCTTTTATAAGAATAGTCCCATAAATAATTGGTTCTCCCGATTCTTTATCAAAAATGTGGCCTCTAATTGTACCAAATTGTGCAGATAAACTTACCGCTATAGTTAAAAGTGTCAGTGTGGCAAATAGCTTATTTATCAATATTTGAGCGTGTTGCATTCTTTGATTTTAATTACTTGAGATATCGTAAAATTATAAAGGAACAAAGGTAAAAAATCTTGACTATGAATCAGTTGTCTTGAAAATATCTTCGGGCATTTCTATTGAAATTGTCTTGTACAGTTCTTCCGTCGATGGAATTTCCGATTTGCTGGTCTGGAACATTGGAATATAATACTTGCTCCCATTGAGGATTACTTAGTTCATTGGTCGCAGTAGAGTGCAATAATTGAAAATTTTCTCCAGATAAACTAGGGTTATAAAACAAGAATTTTACGTTTGTCTGATTGGTGTGTGGAAAATCGTTATAAATCCAAATTTCATACGGAGGTGCTGATGGCTCATCGGGAACTTCTATCAAATCATTTGGTCTTCCATATTTCATAAATACATATCCACGGTCGGTTTCAAATCCAAAACCAACATTGTTTCTAAACTTTTGGTCTATAGCTCTGGCAACTTCCATATAGGAATCATGAGCTTTCCCTGGATTATCGACAGATACCTGACTCCAGAAAGCGTATAAGAAATACTTTTTTGTCTTTAGATCATTTTCTGCCAGCACTGTATTCAAGGTTTCACCAAGGTTTTCTCCTACTTGAGAGGTAATTGCTTTTAGGGAATAATTTAATTCTTCATGCGTCATGATCTGGACAAAACTGTTTTCAAATTCTTTATCAAAAGTCCTTGATAATCTTATATCTCCAATAGGCTGTATAACGGTAAAATTCTTTTCTCTGTATAATATCTTATTTTTATCGTAATCATAAAGCTCAATTGTTAGATGGTATTCTCCAGATGGTAATTCTCTAATTGGAAGATTTTCCACCAAAGGTAAATAAGCTCTTTTTTCTAGTTTCTTATGTTTTTTTAGTACTGAATTGCCGAATACACCAGTGAATCCTTCGTATATATTCATTCCGATGTAGAATTCTTTTTTTGATTTATCTAAATCGTAAAACTCTATATTAAAAATCAAGATTTCTAATTCTGGAGAGATTAGATCATAGGCTAAGGGTTCATAATTTATTCCATTTTTTGCAAAAGGTAATTTGCTATCTTTTCTAGAGGCTGCAGCAAATAATAGAATATCCGATGCTGATGCTTCTGTAAAATCAGAATTTATGTAAAATGTCCTTTGTTGATTTAAATTTGAAGATTCGTCATTGACATCGGAAAAAGTGCATTCTAATTTATATTCGCCAGCGTCTAGTTTATACTTTCTTACACTCCAAAAATCTGTAATGGTATCATTTACTGGACTTGCAAGGATAAATTTATCAACTTCGATGATATCATTGCCTTTTTTAATTAAAAACATGGCGGCTACTGATGCCTGTTTGTCACCATTTTGCAATTGAATATATTTCAAAGATTCACTTGAAATTCTTGAATAAAATTCAACATAATTTTCTCCATTAATTTTAAAACTACAGTGCGTAATACTTACGTCAACTGCCAAAAGTTGGGTTACAAAGAAAATGAATATGATATTAAATAGGCATTTTACCATAAAATTTACGCTTCTGGAATTAGTAAAATGTGAAATTTATAATTTTTAAAATCTGTAACCAGAATTAACGTATCGGAGGTCATTTTTGCGACTTCAAAACTCATGGCTCTTTCATCTTTGTGACTAATCATGCCATTATTAAACTGAAAAGTGGTTTGTATCGAGTCAAGTGTTTGTGTTAGGTTAGTGGTTACTGTATCACCTGATATGCGGTAAAATCCATTATCTAAGGTCTGCGTCAATTTGTTATTTCTTGTTGCCGCCTCTACTTGCCAATTGGTATTAGCCAGCTTAGCACCATATGACTTACTCCCGTTATCAAAACCGCAACTGGAAATAATTGTGGCAAATACCACAAGAAATATGTAGAATCTTATTTTCATTCAGAATGGATAATTTCTTGATGCACAAAATAAAAAATCTATTTATACCTTTAAATATTAATGAGGTTTAAATAGTGGATAAGATTATATATATAATTTTGAAATATGATTTATCAAATGAAATTTAAAGGCATAATAGTTTTACTTGTAAGTTGTCTGAGTTCTTTAAATATAATTGGTCAAGGTTATTTTGATGGTTTTGTTTTTAACAAATCGGACTCATTGCGAGGTAGCTTAAGGCTAGAGCGTACATGTTTTGATGTGAAGCATTACGCGTTGGATATAACAATAGACATATTAAGCAAAACAATTTCTGGGGTCAATAAAATTCAATTTGAATATAATGAAGTTAGCGATCAAATCCAGATAGATCTTTTTGAGAATATGTATATTGATAGCATTACTTATAATCATAATCGACTAAATTTTTATAGAGATTTTAATGCGGTATTTGTTGATATTCCTGATTTACCATTAAATGAAATATATTCCATAGATGTATACTATGGAGGGAAACCGATAATTGCTAAAACTCCACCTTGGGATGGTGGATTTGTATGGGATGTAGATCAAAATGGAGCACCATTTATTGGGGTTGCTTGTGAAGGAATAGGTGCGAGTCTTTGGTGGCCTAACAAAGATCATCTTAGTGACGAACCAGATAGTATGGATATAAAAATTACGGTTCCAAATGGTCTTTTTGCTGCTTCTAATGGCAATCTAATTAGCCAATCAAAAACGGAAACCACTTCAAGTTATCATTGGCATGTGTCCTATCCTATCAATAATTATAATGTGAGTGTGACTATCGCAGACTATGCGCATTTTGATGATATTTATGTATCAGGAGAAGATACTCTAGCATTGGATTATTATGTACTAAAGGACAATTTAGAGAAAGCAAAAGTTCATTTTAAGCAAGTACCGCAAACCTTAGAAGCTTTTGAATTTTACTTTGGCAAATATCCATTTTGGGATGACGGATTTGCATTAATAGAAACGCCATATCTAGGTATGGAACATCAAAGTGGAATTGCATACGGCAATAATTACAAAAAAGGATATAATGGATTTGCACCGAAAGGAATGCCGTTTGATTATATCATTGTCCATGAGACTGGACATGAGTATTTTGGCAATTCTGTTTCTTGCGCTGATCATTGCGATATGTGGATTCATGAGGCATTTACCACTTATATGGAGGCACTTTTTGTCGAATATACTTATGGTCCTGAGATGGTATATCCATATTTAAAAACCCAAAAACAACATGCCAATCATTATCCAATAATCGGTCCTCGAGGGGTAAATTTTGGTGAATGGGGAGATTCCGATATGTATTATAAAGGTACTTGGATTTTACACACATTAAGAAAATCATTGAACAATGATAAAAAATGGTTTGCGCTTTTAAAAGATTTTTATACTCACTTTGCTCATAGCATTTGTGATGCGGATCAAGTGATATCTTACTTTGATGAATACATAAATACTCATTTTGAAACTGCAATAAATGTAAAAGCCTATTTTGACCAATACCTGAATCACCCAAAAATTCCAAATTTGATTTACAGTTATAAATCGGTGGGAAAAGACTTACAGTTTAGCATGAAATTGGTTTGTGAGAATAAATCTCTTTCTCTACCGATCTCAATAGGAAATGAAAATGAAGTATTCCGAACAGTTGATGTAAATGCGAGAGACTGGATCACGTTTAGGATCGAAGGCCTTAGTTCTAAATCGTATAAAATTCACACCAAAGAACAATTGATAGAAGTAGAATTATTGAACTGAAACCAATTAGAGAGAAGAAACTTTGTGGAATTAATACAAGGCAAAAAAAAATGGGTTCCAAAATTGAAACCCACTGAAAATTTATTTTACGTATTTCTTTTCTTTAATCTTAGCTTTCTTACCAGTTAATTCTCTTAGGTAGTAAAGTTTTGCTCTTCTAACTTTTCCTCTTTTAAGGATATCTACGTTTGTAACGTTAGGACTTGATATTGGGAAGATTCTTTCTACGCCAACGCCGCTAGACATTTTTCTTACTGTAAATGTTTTAGTTGCGCCTTCTCCATTGATTTGAATAACATCACCTTTAAAAACCTGAATTCTTTCTTTTGCACCCTCAACAATTTTATAGCTTACCGCTACATTGTCGCCTGGACGAAAGTTTATTTCTGTTTTTTTTGTGAGTTGCTCGTGTATGTATTTTAAGTATTCCATTACTTCTATTATCTGATATTCGTGAAATAGTCCGCGAAGATATTCTTATTTATGGTATAATCAAAGCTATTTTCTAAAATTATTGTTAGAATTATTGTCTAATTGCTTCTACTGGATCTAGGCTTGCCGCTAAGAGTGCAGGAATAATTCCAGAAATTACCCCTACTACGATCGATGCCGAAAAACCCAGCATTGCATTCCCATAGGTTAAAAACAAATTTAAAGAAATAATGGACGATACTAATTTTAAAATAAGGTGGACCAAAAATATACCTACTACTCCACCGATTAAGCATAAAATGATGGCTTCTAGTAAAAATTCGGATAGGATTACTATCCTTTTTGCGCCTAATGCTTTTTTAATACCGATGATATTGGTCCTTTCTTTTACGGAAACAAACATAATATTCGCTACACTAAACATCCCAACTATCAATGCGAAGACGCCGATTAACATTCCAGCAATATTAACTACGCCAAAGATTTTATCCAATATCTGGCTTAACATGGAAATTTCATTCAGCGCAAAATTATTATCCTCGATGGGTTTCAATCTTCTTTTTGACCTAATAATGCCAGTAAGTTCATCTTTTAAATCTGCCAATTCTACATTTGGCTTAGCCCTAACAGAAAGGAATTTACCGATTCCCCGTCCATCTCTTATGTTTACAAACCGTCTTAAGTTATTCAATGGCAACAGGACTACTTCGTCATAATTAATAAAATTAAACATATTGTCTCCTTCCTCTTCTAAAACACCAATGACGCTATATTTTCTACCCATCAGGCTAAAAGACTTGCCGATCGGTTCTAAATTTTTAAACAACTCATTGGCGACTTTATGACCTATAATAGCTTTATTTGTTCCATTAATATCCTCAATTTGAGAAAAATATCTGCCTTTGGAAAAACTCAATTCCCTGATTTCCTTATACCCTTCTGTCACACCCATAATGAATGCACCAGATAAGCTATTGGATTGATACTTTAAGGTTTTTCCTGCGGTAAAAGCTGCAAAGGATACACAATTAGACAATTTTGATTTTCTTGATATGGATTCAAAATCTTCAAAATCTGGATCAGGTCTTTTGGCATACTTCCAGTAGTTTTGGCCAGGATCTTCATCCCAGGGCATTTTATCCAGATAAACTACATCCGATCCAAGTTCAGAAAATCCACTTTTTATCGTTTCTTCAAAAGAATCTACTGCTGACTTGACAATCACAATACAGAAAATCCCAATCATTATTCCCAAAAGCGAAAGCAAAGTCCTTAGCCAATTAGATTTTAAAGCTTGAAAAGCTTGTCGAAAACTTTCTATAAATATTTTGATTATCATTATTGGCTTAATATAAGTTATGTTACTTTATTATCATTGATATATTAGATGAAAGAACTTTTTTATTCTTTAAACATTAATAAAATGACTATTTAATACAAAATAGCGATGTTACGTTTCTATAAGGCATAATAATTGAACTAATCCTACAAGCTTTATTGATTTGCTATAAAGTTATCGGTATAAAGCCAATATTTTTATAATTTTGCACGCTTAAAATAAACCAAGCTATCACATGAGAACTAAGTTATCACAATTTAATTTCAAATTACCAGAAAAACTAATCGCCAAGTATCCATCCAAAGAAAGAGATGAATCAAGACTTATGGTAGTTCATAAAGAAAGTGGTAAAATTGAGCATAAAGTGTTTCATGATATCGTAGATTACTTTGATGAAGATGATACCTTTATCTTTAACAATACTAAGGTATTCCCTGCTCGTCTGTATGGGAAGAAAGAAAAAACAGAAGCTAATATCGAAGTATTCTTGTTAAGAGAATTAAACAAAGAAGCCAAACTTTGGGATGTTTTGGTTGATCCAGCCAGAAAAATTAGGGTTGGCAACAAACTATATTTTAATGATGCCAATGACGAGGAAGTATTGGTTGCAGAAGTTATAGATAATACAACTTCTAGAGGTCGTACTATTAGGTTCTTTTTTGAAGGTGACAATCACGAATTGAGGGCATTGCTTGATAGTTTAGGGCAAACACCTATTCCAAAATACTTAGATAGAGATCCAGAACCTATTGATACAGAAAGATATCAAACAATATACGCTAAAGTACCGGGAGCAATTGCAGCACCAACAGCAGGTTTACACTTCAGTAAAAAGCTGATGAAAATGTTAGAAATAAAAGGATTAAGTTTTGCAGAGATAACGTTACACATCGGTTTAGGGACTTTTAGATCGATCGATGTTGAAGATCTATCAAAACATAAGATGGATGCGGAATATTTCTCGATAGAGCAAGAAGCTTGTGATCTTGTGAATGCAGCTAAAGCCAAGAAAAAGAAGATTTGTGCCGTCGGTACAACTGCAATGAGGTCTATCGAGTCAGCAGTATCTGCAACCAATAACTTAAAAAAAGCAGAAGGCTGGACCAATCTATTTGTATATCCACCTCATGATTTTAGTATTGCTAATTCGATGATTACAAATTTCCATTTACCAAAATCTAGTTTAATCATCATGGTAGCTGCATTTGGTGGTACCGAATTAATCATGGATGCATATGCAGAAGCGATAAAAGAGAAATACAGATTCTTCAGTTATGGAGATGCAATGCTGATAATTTAATCAACACTAATTATTGCAACAGCCATAAAGTTAAGTATTAGGATTGTACAATAAATAAGGCTACAATATGTAAGGTTTTCTACTGAATTTTGTAAAATCTTCAATTTTTTATGTTTTTGTAAAATTTTTCTCTAAACCACAAAATAATTTACCCCTGTATAAGTAATTGATTTTCAATTTATTACAAATTAATAATTTACTTAAATAATATTATTGAAAAATAAATTTGAGAAGTATCAATATTTTTTATTTTTGTGGAAATTTTTTAAACGTTTTCGCGGTTATGAGAATGTAAATTTTATCAATTTGTAAATTTTTTAAACTATGTATTGGACATTAGAATTAGCACATCAACTGGAGGATGGTCCTTGGCCTGCAACAAGAGATGAATTGGTAGATTATGCAATTAGATCTGGAGCTTCTCTAGAGGTAATTGAAAATCTGCAAGCTATCGACGATGAAGAAGGAGAAGTGTATGAGTCTATGGTTGACATTTGGCCAGATTACCCACGAAAAGACGACTTTTTATTTAACGAAGATGAATATTAGTGTAATTACGATATAAAATCTAACAAAGTCTTGTAAAATCAATTTACAAGACTTTTTTTTGTGGTCAACTATGGTACAAACCCCGACAAACATCATCATCGCAATAGACGGACACTCGTCTTGTGGAAAATCTACGCTTGCTAAAGACCTCTCTCAACATTTTGATTTACTATACATTGACACTGGTGCCATGTACCGATGTGTTACCCTTTACTTTATCCAATACGGAATCAAAATAGAAGACAATCAAAAAATTGAAGAAGCACTAAAAAATATTGATATTGATTTCTTTAGGCAGGATAATAGGCAATGCGTTTGCTTAAATGGAATTGATGTTACTGACGAAATCAGGACTCCAGAAATTTCTGATTACGTCTCTGAAGTAGCTACGGTTTCTTCTGTCCGAAAAAAATTAGTAGAACAACAAAGAGGATATGGTAAAAGTAAAAACCTAATCATGGATGGTAGAGACATAGGCACTGTCGTGTTCCCGCAAGCAGATTTAAAGCTTTTTCTTACTGCAAATGCTGAAACCAGAGCCAAACGTCGCTATTTAGAATTAATTCAAAAATCTATACCTGTAACATTGGAAGAAATTCTTGCTAATGTATTAAAAAGGGATAAAATTGACTCTAATCGCGAAGACAGCCCATTAATGAAAGCCAATGATGCAATCGTAATTGACAATACAGATTTGACCAGAGTACAACAGTTTGATGTTTGTAAAAAATTAATTGAAGAGATATTCGCGCAAAAAAAATCCGCAGCTAAAACATAACTGCGGATTTTCTATTTCTGATCGACAATAATTCTATTATCGAATAATCGTTACATCATCAGTAATGATCTGTGGCGTACCATTAATTATAGCCTCTATAGCGTATACATATACACCTGGAGTAACATCTTGTCCATCCCATCTTCCATCCCAAATCAATACTTCCTCCGCTTCTAGTATTTCCGTATTATTTTCATGAACTCTATTTCCCCATCTGTCATAAACTGCAATTCTACTGATGGTAATGTCAAATCCTTCTATGAACATTGTCAAATTTCTGTCTCTGTCATCGATTCCATCTTGGTCAATAACATTCGGAATAAACCAGCTGTTAATGGTAAATGCTTCTGCAACAAATTCTGTGCAAATCGAATCTATACAAGTACCACCATATACCACTGTAGCACATAGATTATAGGTTCCTTCTTGACCAACTACAGGATCAAAGGTATAGCTTAAACAATCTTGCGAGTTACAGGTCTGAGTGATTCCATTTAAAGTCCATGTTACGGTATCAATCTGCGCAAGGTTAGTAACAATGGTCCATTCTCCTACTGTGTCAATATCTGTATTACCACCTATTTCTACTTCATCTTCAAAATAAACCAAATCTTGGATTGGAGTATCAAAATTAATTTCAGCCTCTGGTGCATTTTGTACAAATACTGTTGCAGTTGTCATACATTGATTTTCGTCTACAACTGTAATGGTGTACGATCCTCCAGAAGGAACAACAAGAGTCTCTCCTACTGTTAATTCCTGACCATCATCTAAATTAATGGTTAATGCTCCAGCACCTGTTGCTCCTTCTACTGTTATCGATCCAAATGGATTTTCAAAACAAGAAGCATCTGTAGCTACTACATCAAGTGTAGGATTATCGATAATATCTAAAGTAAATACATCAGCATAAGGACACTCAAGTGTTACATAATCTAGCGTAAAGTCATAAGATCCTGGACTCAATGATGAAATATCAATAGTCCCATCTGCTCCTATTCCATTTCCTGACCAAGTGTACGTTCCGTCCGTTGGTACTCCTGTTCCACTTACCATTCCTGTTAGTGTTATCGAACCTGGATTATCACTCAGACAATACGCTGATTGATTAGCACTAAAATCAAAAGTTCCTTCAGGGCATGGCATTGTTGAACATTCTATATTGACGAATGTATTTTCACATCCACAATCATTTTCAAAACTTATTGAGATACTCACATTTTGTTCTTCTGCCAATTCTGTCAATACTATTTCTGATTCCGTAATTGTGCCTTGAGGAACATCATCAACCAAAATAGTATAGGAAGAAACGCAATCTATTTCATCCCAATCTAAAGAAATAGTTGTAGGGCTAGAAATACAAGTTACATCTGGTGCCGTAAGACTATCGATCACATTTACTGTCCATTCTATAGTATCAGAAGAGCAACCATTGTTATCCACATATGCTTGATATGTAAATGTACCCGCTTCCGCAAAGCTACCTGCATAAGATCCATTTATCTCATTTAGAGGAGGCGTATCTCCTACATAACTGACAGTTCCTACATCATAAACCAATACATCTTCCATAAAATCTTGACCCAAACAATTGTCAAAAGTTGTTGTTGCTATCATAAGACTTGGTGTCTGAGTAACGGTTATAGTAGTCATTGTTTCAGTCTGGCAATTTCCTTCTGTAAAAATGAAGTTATAGGTCATATCTGCTGCCAAAGGAGTGAATACTCCAGTACTTTGATCTACAGCAACATCAGGACTAGACCAAGTACCTATTGCAGATAAACCCGTTGCATCATCTATGGCAGAGACTGTAACTGTTTCGTCAATAGAAGCACATACTGAAGCATCATGTCCAAAACTTATAGATAATGGTGAAATACCAGTTACATCCATAGAGAAAGGATCTGAAACACACCCTTCATCAGTAGTCGTAGTTAATGTCAAACTGGTAACTCCATCATTTACAATTTCATAAGTAAATGTTCCATCTGTATTATCAACTACAGTCGCAGCACCCCAATCATAAGTTACCGCTGGATCATATGTACCATCGTAAGTAATATTTATAATATCACCAATACAACCATTGTT
>JAHDBF010000071.1 GCA_020630525.1 Saprospiraceae bacterium | reverse complement strand
GTAAATAGAGAAATTTGCCCAAAACCAATTTCAGCTTCGCAACCAATAAGTCTCAAAACTTATCCTAATCCAACGACGGAAATTTTAAGATTAGAGGTAAATGTAAATTCAAGCGAAAATTTTAATTATGAAATAATTGATGGAGTAGGTAGGATTATGAAAAAAGGAAATTTGGAATTTTTTGAAAATAACGTGAAGGAATTAGATGTAAGTGAATTAAGAAACGGGACATTTTGGATAAAGCTTATGTCTAAGAATTCATTAAATATCAAACCGTTTATTAAAAATTAATCTTCGGATTGGTCAATTTTGAGGCTGCCTTATTAAGGCAGCCTTTTTTTTATTAAGCAAGTTGGACTTGTTTGTTTTTAGAAACTTTTCCAAATCTCTTTTCTTGGATAAGGTCATATTGAACCACATAATCAGGATGCTCAGTTCCCATTACTCTATCCCAAACCCTAAAGTAAAGTCCGTAATTTCCTACAAATTTTGAATGATGCAAATTATGGTGAACTGAACTATTGAATATTTGAAATAAAAATGAATGCCTAAACCACTTAGGCATAATCTCAAAGCCAAGATGCCCATAGACATTTATAAAAAATGAACTTAAAGTAAATCCTATAATTGCCAATGGATGCAAGGGTAGGATAAATAACATGATCGGTAGAATCATCCCTTCAGTAATTGCCTCATAAAAATGAAATGAAAATGATGCAAATGGAGATGGATTAACGGACTTGTGATGTGTTAGGTGTACTGCCTTGTATAATCTAGGATGATGCAACGTTCTATGCATCCAATAAAAGTAAGTATCATGAATGATTAATGAAATAATTATACTAACAGGAATGTACCATATTGGGAAAGTGTCAATCTCAGTATATAATTGAGTATATTGACTAAGTGGTGTCTCGATAACTACTACGCCTAATACCACAATTGTCAATGTAGATATCATGGAATTTTTAATCTCATCTATAAAATTTTTAGTAGATGCACCGTTCTCTTGAATTTTATTCTTAATAAAATTAGCAAAGAATAATTTGTAAAAAACCAAAAAAGGAATCCCTGCAACAATAAAATATCTAATGATGGCAATTGTAGATAATTCAAAATATTTAACCAATATATCCATTAATCAATTTTTGATTTTTTTAACTTGATACAAATGTAAACCCATCCTAATCCAGATGTAATTAACAAAAGATAATAAATCAAAATTATTTTTTATCTGCTATCCGCTTTCGGATTCGGCTCAACGATACTGGAGTTATCCCAAGCACATTAGCAATATATTTATCAGGGACTCGATTTATTAAATCTGGTTTGTCGGCTATAAATCTCAAGTAACGTTCCTCTGGTTTGTACATAGTAAATGACTCAATTCGCTCCAATCCTTTTAATAACATTTCTTGGAATACAAATTTTCTTGACTTATGTAGTTTTTGATTGTTTTCTACAATCTCTTGGAACAAGTCATAATCTCCATACAGTATTTCAGTATCTTCCAATGCTTGATAATAGAATCTAGATTTTTTATTTAATAATACAATATCGTGACTAGCAAAAAACTGTGACTCCCAAAATAATCCAGTGGTTATTTCTTCACCTTTTTTATTAACCCAATACGTTCTAACCAATCCGTTTTTTATAAAATAAACTTCTCTCTTAGACGAACCTTCCGCTATGATGTTTTGATTGCATTTGTAATTTGCTTGATGGATATGCAAAAATACTTGACTTAAATCTTCGAGACTGATCCCTTCTTTGAGATTATAATGTTTGTTGATTTTATTTAAGTCTAGCATTGTTTTTAATTAGTGAGTTATTAATAAGAGGTTACCAACGATTATTGATAACCTCTTTAGATTTTTAAACTTATATGCTTAATGGATTTTTAGTTCCTGATTTAAATTTATTTATCCATCATATAATAATAACTTTTTCAGAATATATTTTCTCATCACTAATTAGATTCACAATATAACTTCCAGGAGATAAGTTCTCGTTTTTGACATCAATTTTTAATTCACCACTATTTTTATTTCCTAATTCTATACTATGTATTAGTTGACCAATAGAATTGTAAATGTTCAAATCAATTTTTTTAGCATTTGGCAATGCATAATTAATGTTAATAATATCTCTGGTTGGAGAAGGATAAACATTTAGGAAATTTGATTTATTTATTGTTTCAAAACTACTTGCTTCTTCAAAAATTGCAACTAACGTATCTGTTTGCGTCAGTCTAATTCTTGCTTTATCCATAGTCAGGTTAGGCGTGATAATGTTTCCTGATTTACTTTCCCATCTGACAAATTGATAACCATCATTATTGTTTGCCTCAATAATATTGTCCATTCCACCAAAATAAGATCCTGTCCAAGGAAAAGCTATTAAGTCTAAGGTATTAAATTCTATTTCCCCAGCACCTTCTGGGAATACTTCCAATGTAATATCATACATTCCTTCCAGTTCATCATAACAACCCAACATTCCATCATCTATTAATTCACACCTTTGATTAACAAAAGACTTTAGGTCATCCACATTACTCATCCACTCTTCCATCGATCCTCCCCAACGTGCTATTTGCCGAGGCATTTCTGGTTCTATTATTCCTATTAAACTATCTAATGTGTTAATCATTGACTCACAGGAGAAAGTAGTGTTTAATAGGTCTGCCCATCTAGCATAGTATAATTGTTTAAAGTCTGGATTTTCATCTAACAATTTGAAAAATATTTTTTCGTGCTTGCCTACATCATTATTTTCTGTTCCACCTTGATTTCCTCCATTCGAAGATAGAAAGTCATAGATTTCTTGGCATTCTTGATTCCATTCTGTATCGCAACATATTGGATTAAGATTTATTGTTAATTGGTAGATACTATCTTCAGCAGTATAAGGACTATCACCATTCATGATCGTCAGACAACTATTTGGGTCAATGTCATTTATGCCTCCATTATTTAAAATGGCATCATAAGCTTCTTGACAGATATCGTCCCAATCATTATAGCAACAGTAATCATCTTGATTTATTACGGCAATAAAAATGGCATCATCTGCAGGATATGGTGAGCTTCCTTCCTGTATGGTTGGGCACTCCTCAGGATTTTCAATAGTACCACCATATCCACCGTCGCCGCCATAAAACTCATCCATAAATTCTCCTATCTCTTCTAGGTCGCATGGTGCTGCATCAGGATTAGTATTAGGTACTCCAGAGTAGTTGATATAATAATCAAAAGTCGCATCGTTATCCCAAAGAATATAACCCCACTTTTTATGATCGCCTTCCGGATTTAATCCTCGCCACCAGCCAGTATTATAATTTAACCAATCAGAAGAAACGCAAGCTAAATTTATAATCATATAATCGATTAAACTTTGTACTTGGAATTCGTCTCTTAGTGTAGCATAGTTTTCTGGATCACTCATATCTGCATTTAATGCAAAATCTCTTACCATTTGCCAATCTTCAAATGCCGCTTGTCCTCCGTATTCTGCCCAAGTATTTCCCCAAGTCGCTAAGAAATGTAGATTATATTTATCTTGATTATAATATTCATTTGTGTAATCATGATCTGCTGGTCTTTCTCTGAGTCCATAAACACCCCAATATTCACCATTAAGAAAAACAACTACTCTTTCTAATGCTCTAATATCTAGTTTCATATCTGCAAGTTGAGCCAAAGTTTGTACATATTCATCTCTGACGTGCGTACTGCCTTGATGGTCAAAATCATCATTTGCTGGATAGTTGTCATCACCCGATGCACGTAGCATAAATCTTTGATAATCTGTCCTATCGGAATAATTAAATAATTTGGCATCAACAGTTTTAGAATATCCCATTTCATCTCTAGAAATCCAATCTATACTTCTATGATCCAATATCCAAGAATCTTGTCCATGCCTATTTAACTCTCCATAGGATTTTGCAGTTAATGTTTTGTTTATATCAAAATATTCAATCGAGCCTATAGGCCTTAGTTCACCATTCCCATTTGCCAAATCTTGTAAACCATCAGCAGCAACACTAAACACTGCCATTGAGAAATCTTCATTTATAAAATAGGTATTGAAAGAAATTTTACCAGGCAAAATTGTTGGGTCACTGCTATATGATCTTGCCTTTACGACCATGGTTTGATCTACCGTAATTGGTCCATTGTAAATTGGGTCATTTTGAGTTGGTGCATTACCATCTATAGTATAATGTATAGTTACATTTTGTTCTGTGGTACTAATAGAAACGTTTTGCGTATTTTCATAATAACCAGCTTCTAGCGAAATTAAAGGAGATATAGTATATCCATTATATAATGACGCACTTTCACTATTTTCTAAATCCGGATTTGTATTAATTAACCAATCTCCATTTTGATCTTTTATTCTTGAATGGCCTAAATGCGTGATTTGAAGAGCGGCACTTTCAATGATGTTGCCTTGAGGATCTGAGAATACAACAAACTCTCCGTCTTTTGTTTGTGTAAGCTTAAAATTTGTATGACCAAATCCATTCCCTGATTCATCTCTACCAGAACACCACAGCGTATATTTTTCTCCAGGATTGAGAATTGTACCTTCAGGAATAATCCATTTTAAGGGTTTGCTTTCTTTGTCGGAAATCCCATATCCACTTATATCAAAAACTTCTTGACTCCTGTTTTCTAATAATATCCAATCTTCAAATTTGGCATAATTGTCAGGAAATTGATTCAGATTAGAAGCGGAGTATTCAGTAATTATTACTTGCGAATGAATATTGTTTACAACAATTAGGAACAAGCAAATTTTCAAAATTAAATTTTTCATAGTTGTATTGTGCGATCAATTTGTATTAAAGATGGATAATGTTATTCCGAAATTGCATATTAATTGATAATTCACATAAAAAAATTCATTTTATGTATTTCATAAAGACATTTAAGGACGATATTTATTAGCTACAGTAGCACTTTATATAAAAAAATGAAAAAATATTGACCCTTGCGTAAGCGCTTTTAATAGTTATAGGCATTACTATATCAAACAACAAATACAATGAGACTATATTACTATATTATTTTAGCGACCATTCTTGTTTTTACATCGTGTAGACAAGATGAGGTTTTAAACCAACAAACAATAGATCCAATTATTGATCAAGTTGAATATTTTATCATTGAAGTGCATGGGATAGTACAAGATGAAAATCAGGTTGGTTTGTCAAATACGAAAATCACGGTAAATGATAAAGTCGTTATGACTGACGAATTGGGAATTTTTACATTAGATAATGTACAAGCTTCACAATATGGATTACATATCAAAGCAGAAAAAGAAGGCTACTTTACAGGAGGTGAACATGTATTTCCAGGTAAAGTAGACACTTATAAAACGATAATTACACTAGCCAGTCAAAGTTTAATTGATGTTTTTAGTAGTGAAAATGGATATATACACCAAGACCCAAATGGAGCTTTGATATCAATTCCTCCCAATGGAATTTCTAGTGGCGGACAGTTATATTCTGGAGAGGTTAATATATCATTTAGGCATTTCCCTCCTGAGGAAGAGATCACCTATGCCTACATGCCTGGTGCATTAATAGCAGTTAATGCATTACAAGAACTACAAATTCTAAAGACTTTTGGAATGGTAGCTGTAGAATTGACAGATCCTCAAGGTAATGAATTGAACATAGCTGATGGATCATCTGCCAGTATAAAATTTCCTTTACAAAGTGAATCTTTAGCTACAGCACCAGAGGAAATTCCATTATGGCATTTTGATGAGCAAAATGGACTTTGGGTGGAAGAAGGTATAGCTAATTTAGTAGGGAATATTTATGAAGCAGAAGTATCTCATTTTTCATGGTGGAATTGTGATGTCCCATTTTTCTTTACAGATTTTTGCTTTACCGTTGAAAACGAACAAGGCGTCCCACTCCAAAATGTTGATTATTCAATGACTTCTCAAGAAATCGGTACAGCAACAGGAAATACTGGAGTGGCAAGATTGCAATGTAAATTGGTGCCTATAGATGATGATTTGACATTTAATATAATGAACAGTTGTAACGAGATAATTTATAGTGTGAACCTCGGTTCGTTTGATAATTCAACAGATGGAGTATATAATATTACAATACCGACAGATCAATTCGAATTTAGAACCATTGATATAAGTGGAACTGCTGTAGATTGTGATTTAAATCCTATATCATTAGGAAATATAATTTTGAAAGCAGGAAATCAAGTCTATTTTGAAGAATTGAACTTAAGTAATACCAGCTACAATTTCTCGATTTTAGAATGTGCAAATCCGTTAACAGAAGTTACTATTACTGCAAATTCATTAGACGCTTTATTACAAGAAACTAAAACTATAGAGATAACCGCTGACGTAGATAATTATGAAGTTGATTTTACTACATGTGAATCTTTAGAAGAGATAATGACAGTAGCCAACTTATTTGGTGATTCAGAATTGTTCTTATCATGTGAAGCAAGAAACAACCCTACGGAGACTTTAATAACGGCAAAATTATCTCCAGATAACAAAGAGGCAAATTTAATCCTAGGAATAAAAGGAAATACAATCGGTGAGTTTACCGGAAATGTTATAATTTCTGGAATTTCTTGGGAAGATTCATTATTAACAGGACAAGATTTGGACGAAGCTTCGTTTACGATTACCGATTATGGAGAGGTTGGAGGATATATTGTTGGAAGTGGAACATATAGAGATATAACAATTCAATTCTCTGCAAAACGAACACACTAGTCAAACAATAAAGTCAATTGCAAACTACCAACTTAAAACATATAGTCAATGGTTGTCTCGAAGGAGATCGTATAAGTCAGATGGCTTTATACAATACTTTCAATAGGACACTTTATGGAGTCGCAGTAAAGTATATGCATAATATCCATGATGCAGAAGAAGTGGTACAAGACTCTTGGATAGCAATATTTAAAAGTTTATCTGGATATAGCGAAGAAGGAAAACTAGCTGGATGGATGAAAACTATAGTTATAAGAACAGCTTGGAAACATATAAGAAAGAAACCTGAATTTTCTGAATTAACAGAATCTAACCAAAACAATGTAGTACGATTAGATATTCAATGGATTGATAAAATGACCTGTGAAGAAATTTTATCATTACTGGACTTGATTCCAGAAGCACAAAGGATAGTTTTTAAAATGTTTGTTATAGATCAACTAAACCATAATGAGATAGCAGAGATTTTAGAAATTACTCCTTCAACTTCTAGAGCACATTTGACCAAAGCAAGAAAAAAACTTAAAACCCAATACGATTTATTAAACAAAGGGAATAGAAATGGATTACGAGCAATTTGAAAAAAATATAAATAAAAAATTTCAGGATTTTAACCCTGAACCAAACGCAGATAAAATCTGGGCTTCTATCGAAGACCAATTACCTGCCAAAAAGAAAAATAGAAAAGGCTTGTTCTTTCTCATATTTACTGGATGTTTGATTTTATCAGTAGCTGCTATTGCGTTGTTTGGAAATCAGATGAACAAATCTGAATCAGAAATTTCGGAAAAAATACAAGACAACAAATTGAATGATATAAAGATTTTAAATCAAAATATCCGATCGTCTAAACCAGTTTTAGAAAATGCAAAACCGAATGTGTCTAGCTCTGTGTTACTTGGAAACAGTGATTCAAAAACAAAGGAAGACGTTACAAAAAGTATTCAAAAAATATCAAATGAGAATACCGGATCGATCGAGCAAAGTACTTCTAATCTGAAAGATGATATTTTAAATAATGTATCAAGCATTACCAATCCTAATAATGGTACAAACTTCTCTAGTATAAAAGAAAGTAATGACCTTAATAAAGAAATTACTTTTACGACAGGTAAGGAATCGTCTACAACTGCTGAAGAAGCAACAAATGAAATCAAAGGTTTAGATGTAACAACAACTGCGGAATTTTCTAATGAAATAAATCCATTAGAATTGTTGACTTCTATAAACAGCAGAATTATTGTAGACGATATTCCTTATCAGATTGATCAACAAGTACATGACAATCCAAAGAAACTAATCACTAGTAAGAAAAAGAATATTGGTTCGTTTTTATTAACTACAAATTTTGGTGCTTCTTTATCTACGGTAAATTATTTAGCAATTTCTGAAAACGATATTGCCTTAAAAGACTTGAGAGAAAGTATAGAAAAGCAATTAGAAACATTGCATTTTGGGATAGGCGTCGATTATAAATTTGCCAAAAATTTCCACTTTCATACAGGGTTAAATATTACATCTATCCAGGAAAGTACAATAAACGATAGTGAGATTAGCGAATCAGTAGTTTTCGAAAATGTACAAACAGGAATCATCTATGATAGAAATAATGAAACCCAAGTTGTAATAGAAGACGTAACAGCTGATAAAATACATTTTACGACTACTAAAAGGTTCAACTCTAGAAAATTTGTGACTATTCCATTGATGATTTTTTATGACAAAAAGATTAAGGATAAGTTTTCATTTGATGTAGGCGCTGGCGTAGACATTGGAATCTTTGGGAGTCAACCTGTATATGAATCTTGGTTAAATAATCAAGAAAGTACGCCTACAACTACTGGTACATACGAACACAACAATAGATTAACCAGCCTATTATTTGCGAGTAATTTTAATTGGAATATCGGTGATAAGTTCATTGCAAGTGTAGGATTACAATCTAAGATTGGACTAAATGGAGTATATAATAACGCTCCAGAATTTAATAAATATTACAATACATACGGATTGAATTTCGGAGTAAAATATAAACTATAAAATAATTACAAATGAAAAATATACTTATTACAATAGGAATACTTGTCCTGAGTTACAATTTAAATGCACAATGTGCTTTAGCTTGTAACGATCAAGTAAATATCTCGTTGGATTCAAATGGAGAAGCAGTTTTAAATGCTGATATGTTGCTTTTTGGGCCTTCGCCGGACTGTACAGCTTTTGAAATAGAAATTAGAAATAGTGATAATGAAGTTTTAATTCCATTTACGCCAAATCCAGTATTGAATTGTGCGCATATCGGAGCATTGACTTATACGGTCAGAGATATTGGAACATCAAACTTATGTTGGGCAAATTTAACTGTTTCAGCTTCAGACGATTTAATTTTATCTGATAATGAAATTGAAATTTGCGTATCTGATGAAGTATTGGAAAATGGAAATGTAAAATTAGATATCGTAGTAAATAACTTTATAGATATTCAATCTATGCAATTTTCCATAGGATGGGATTTAGCGTTTTACAGTTTAGAAGGGATTTATAACTTAAATGGTGATTTAGACAATTTTAGTCAGATGTCATTTAATGCCAACAATGAAGGAATTGTATCATGTTTGTGGTTTGACATCACTGGAGGAACTCCACAAACATTACCAATTGGTAGTGTACTATACTCCATAGAATTAATTCCTACTTTTAATACGGAAAATTCAAATTTTGGATTGATGTTAGAAGGAGAGAATGTATTGATTCCAGAATTTTCAAATTCTAATGGAGAAACAATTCCATTATTTTTTGGAAACTGTGGTTGTCTATCATATCAAGAGAATGACGTAGAATTACCAGAAAATGCCTATTTAATTAATGTGGTAAATGGGGCATGTAGCGGTTATGATTTTTCAGTGAATGGTATAGAATTATCACGACTTTCTAATTGTGTACATTTCGGAAATTTGGATGAAATAAATAGTGCAAATTCTTTAGCCATAGTCGAAAGCGATAACCCTGGGTATCTTAATGGTGTAACCACTTTAGATTTAGTGATGTTTATGCGGTCATTGGTAGATGGTTTCAACACTCCAATAGAGGCATTATTAAGCGACTTTGATGGCAACGGATCTGTAGCTACAGATGATTTAATTTTAATAAGAAGAGTAATTCTTGGAATTGAAACAGGAGAAGGAATATCTCACTATAAAATATTTCCTGAAGGTTTTACCTTACCTGCAGACTTTGACCATTTCAATATTCAAGATGACTTTAGACAAATAGACTTTTCTTTAGATCAATCAAATTCGTTTAATGTTGAAGTAAGAAAATCTGGAGATTTAAATAATTCGGCTAATCTTAATGGAAACAATACTGAATTGCGTAGCAATAAATTTATCAATTATAATGATGCACAGATTAATGCAGGACAAGAACTTGATGTTACCTTTGAGATAAATAATTTGGATGTAATAAAAGGTGCAACTTTTAAATTAGAAACCGGAAATTTGGAAGTCATAGAATTGCTAAATACATCTATTAGTAATGAATTGATTTATAACAGAAAAGATAATTCTATTGCCATTTCATACCTTCCTAATAGCAATTTAGCCTCTGCAATATTTAGATTAAAATTAAAAGCAAGCCAATCAACTAATTTGTCAGACCAGATTTCACTAAACTCAGAATTTACAAATACCATGGTAGATGGTGACTATGTCGAGTATGATCTTGAATTAAATGCAGAAACGATAAGCAGTAATGATAACTTTGAAAAAGAGCATATCTCAATATTCCCTAACCCAGTTAAAGACCAAGTTAATATCCAATTTTCAGAATCAAATATTGAATTTTCTAAAACTATTGAATTATATTCAACAGATGGGAAATTGATACTTTCTAAAAAGACCAATCAGCAAAATGTGCAATTGGACGGATTAACAGAATTAAAAGGATTATTTTTCCTTAATATTTCTGGAAGTGATTTGTCACAGAATTACACAACAAAATTGATTTTTAATTAGAATCAACTAATCGCTAAAAATAATTTATATGAAAAGATTTTACAAACAAGCATTTCTATTAGCATTTGGATTTCTATTTAGTACAAACATATTCGCGCAAATTGAAACCATAAATCTATGTGCCTCTACTACAGAAAATGGAGATGATATTTCCGTAGATGTTTTTGTTGATAATTTTACAGACATTGCTGCTTTCCAGTTTGGAATTGCTTGGACAAAAGCAGATTATGAATTCGTATCTTTAGAAAACTTTAATGAAAATGTACCAGGTTATAGTGAATCATTATTTAATACAGAAACAGAAAATATTCCTGGGCCTGTAAGTTTATTGAGAACTTTATGGATAGATAATACGGGAGTGAGTTCTGTTACATTAGAAGACGATTCTAGATTATTTACTTTAAATTTAAAAAAGAAATTTAGTGATGCCGATGGAATTATCGGAATAGCACCAAACGATGATTTTCTAATTGAGTTTACTGTGATAAGCCCAACAGTTTTTGACATAGCAGAAGTCAACGTTAGTGGTGAAAATTGTAATGTATTGGCTTTCAGTTCGATCATTTCTTCTACTGAAGATTTATCTGATATTAAATTTAGTTATTCACCGAATCCTGTAATTGACCAATTAGAGATTTCATTAAGTGAATCAGTTTTTGGTTATGTTGAAATTTATACCATCACAGGTCAAAGAATAATTACAAGTCCTATCGTAGGAATGAACAAAAATCTAGATTTGAGTAATCTAAAAAGTGGTACATATATCATTAAACTCATTGATGAAAATGAAATATTATCTGTGAGAAAATTGATTAAAAGATAAGTTATTATTTATTGAAAAGTAATTTGATTAGTGTAAAGCGTCTGGCATTTTTTTGTTAGACGCTTTTTTGTGTCCTTATAGAAAAAACAGAGGCTTCAAAAATTAATTTGAAGCCTCTATTATTTTATTTGAAAAAATTATAACGATTAGTTAATCAATAATTTCTTAGTTAATACTTTATCTCCCGACTTAAGAGAAACAAAGTAAAATCCATCTGCAAGATCATTAGTATCAAATCTTACAAAAGTCTCATTACTCTTGATATCAATGTTCTTTTGAGTCAATACCTTTCCGTCTACAGATAAGATACTTAGTCCAACATTGTTTCGCAATTCACTCCCAATTGCTACGGTTACAAAGTCACTCGCTGGATTCGGGAATAGCGATACAGAGTATCCATCTGCACTTAAGTCTTTCGTACTAGATATTACATCTGAATCAACAATTGTCTCAGTCATACCAGCACATACATCATCTCCTTCTGCAGAACTTACACACGCATCAGCTCTATAAATTAATAAGTCCAATAATTCAAAATCATCAATATACCATCCTGGTAAGAAATCAGTTTGTGTAGTAATAGTATTATCATCACAACCAAACTTAAATCTAAGGTCAATAGTCTGACCTGCGTATGCACTCAAGTTTAAGTATGCTTGGGTCCATTCTGGAATATATCCACTAAATCCTTCTAATGCAGGAATAGCGAAAGTACCGTATTGAATATCACTATTATATCCACCACTAACAAAATCTCTTTGAATTGCCCAAGTAATACCACCATCAGTAGATACTTCGATAAATCCAGCATCAGAACCTAACTCCGTATTAATTTTGTGCCAAAATCTCAAAGCAGGATTAACGCCTGTAACTTCAAGACCTTTATATACTAATGCTTGTTGTGATTCTGTTTCTGTTTCTTCAACGTAGTATGATAAGCTTCCTGAACGTGCTTCCGAATTTGTTAATAACCAAATATTAAATCCTTCACTTTGGTCAATATCTATTTCCCATGCCGGATTAGAAGCCTCAAGGTTGTCATAAAATTGTGAAGTAGATTTAGTATTTGCATCTGATACAAGAGTAAACTTAATGGTATCAGCCTGAAGTGTTTCCATTGTTCCCAAGTCAAAAGCAATTACATTTCCAGAAACTGTAGAAGGGTAGTTTTCTGATCCTGGAACTAAACTTAATCCGTCCGGAAGATCATCAGTAACCTGTACTTCTGTAACCATTTCAGGTTTGTGATTGGTAACAATTAATGTTACTTCTACTTCGTCTCCAGCTTCTATAAAAGAAGTTGCAGACTTACTTACTTTCAATTCTTGAATACATGTAGGTAGTGGATCAAAATTTTCAACTCCATCTTCTGTATTGTCAGGATCACCTTGATCTGCATAAAAACCTAAACCTCTTCTTGCAAATATTTCCCATAGGTCACAATTGTGTAGATTGTCGTAATTTACTTCATCTGCAAAAAAGATAGCATCTCTCGCATCTAAAAATCCTGGATTAGCACCCAAAAATGCAATTCCATCAGTGACCATTCTTACACCTTGGAAATTTCCAGATTCAGTATTGTTCCAGTCAGGATCATAACCATAAGTATCCACAAAATACCAGTAAACATCCCAGATCACAGCAGCCCATACTTCCCCAACACCATGTACTTCTCCTCCAATACCTTTTATATTATCATAAGTGTATGGACTTACTACCATATCTGTTGAGTAAGGAAAACGTCTGATTCCTCTTCCAGTTACGGACTGTCCTTGTAAATATGTCCCGATACCTCTAGCATCAGCACCAGTATCTCCTTCTTCGTGCGTTAAGAATAATGAGAAGAAATCTGACCATCCTTCACCCATTTGCTCTCCATTAGAAAGCCCACTAGGATTGCTTGGGCCACCCAATACTCTTCCATTAAATCCATGTCCATATTCGTGAAAAACAACACCATTGTCTAATGAGCTATTTACATTAGTTGGTCCATTATCTTCTATTGTGTTATCAATGCTGATAGTTACAGGGAATCCAGCACTCATAGATGCACGGATTCTATCACAAGTAGATTTTCCTGAGAATACAGATGGGATAGTCACAAAACTTCCAGGAGTAGGTTGATTATTTTCATCTCCAGGAGCCATTCCTACTAATTCTTCTCCATCACCGCCATTTACCCCAACCACATTACAGATAATTACTCCAACAGCACCAGCTTCTTGTGCATTTAATGCTTTCTCTCCAAAAAAACAATCTCCTCTATCTATTAATACTATCTTACCAGCTACTTCATCTCCATTAACAACATCGTCACAAGCAAAAGTTGGGTTTTGTGGATTTGCATCCCTAGCTAAGGCAACCTCAGCAGTCACTGAGATCTGATCAACAGCAAAATCATGACCCCAATTTGCTCCAGAAAGCGCAACCTCCATAGGTCCTTCGATTTCTGGGGGAGATGATATAGATACCACGTTTATTCCACCTGCAGCCCAGATTCCCATTCTCATTCTTCCTGAGATTCCATCACCAGTTGGAGTAAATGAGGCATTGTTTGGAATATTAGCATCTGCCTCTGTTGCTATAATTGGATCATTACCAAATCCACCATTTCCATAGTTATTCACTTGATAGTTTCCTTTGCTTTCGTCAAACCCAAATTTGTATAAAATATCATGGAACATATTGTTTGCATAGAATAGGTTTACCGTTGCAGCATCAGTATTCATTGATGCTTCTAACAATGCTTCATGCTGAATGTCAAAAATTAATTCTGGTCCTCCATCAGGCTCATCACCAGCAGAAGAGTCATCACCATCTTGATTTAAGTATGCGTGTACATTGTTACCTCTAGTAATGGTATATTCAGGTCCCTCTACACCATTGGTGTCATGCCATCCGTATGGACTAGCGATAGGGTCAGCTGGTGATTTTACGATTACACTACTTCCGTGATTTGGACTTTCCAATGGAATCGCAAATACATTGTAACTATCAGAACTGGCTGATCCTATTGCAGGTGCTGCTACAGTATGATTGTGATTATGATGAGCGTGATCACATTTATGTGCTTTTGCATAGTTGTCATGGTTGATTGCACAGTATATTGTTCTATTCTTTTTATTGATAATTGTCCCAGTATTCGCGTCAATGTTCATGTCCCAATAGTCTGCTTGACCATTTTTACCGATTGCAATTTGCCAAGTTAATACCAACTGACCTGCATCATTTTGGATATAAACTTTTTCTACGGGAATGTCCATTTCGGATACTGGACCTGCTTCTACAACATATTTATGTTGAGAAATTTGCTTTAAGTTTATCGCAGATCTCAATGCTGGAATCTCAAGATCATCAATAGCAGTTTCTAATGCATTCTTTGCAGTTAATGATCCAGTTTTAGTGGTAACTTTAGCATGTGCATTTGCTACGAATTGACTCCTGTGGAAACCTACGCGATCCCGCTTAGTCACGTTTAAGTTCATGACAGCATCTTTAATGATGATACCGTCTATGGTTTGATTTAAATAAACAGAAGTTACACCATTATGCGTGTGATTCACAACATCAGTAATGATATAATCTTGTACATCAGATTGTTCTAAACCCAATGATTTGAAATTTTCTTCTACAAACTTTTGGCCTATTTGCTCTTTACTCGATTCTTGCGCAAAAACTGCAAGCGGCAAGAGGAGGAGAAATAGTCCCAGTTTAGTTAATTTTAGCATGTGAAAATATTAAATGAACAATTTTGTTTAAAATTCGCCCTAATATACAATTTTACTGCTTTTTCTCATACCGCGGTTTTATTATATAATTCTGGACGACAATAAAATATTATATTGGAAAGAGATGAATTTTTAATAGGAAGGAAACCAATTTTAGATGCCTTAAAGGGCGATACTCAAATTGAAAAAATATGGATTGATGTCACCATCCGAGGAGATTTTGAAAAAGAACTTAGATCATCAGCTAGATTTAGAAATATTCCGCTAATTGCAGCACCTAAAGAAAAGCTGTTCCGATTGGTAAGGCACAATAATCATCAGGGAGTAGTGGCACAATTATCTGTTGTAGAGTATAAGTCTTTAGAAGATGTAATCCCTTTTCTTTTCGAAAATGGTCAATTGCCAAAAGTAATAGTATTGGACCGAATAGAGGATGTTAGAAATCTAGGTGCGATTGCTAGATCAGCAGTATGGTTTGGTTTTCAGGTAATGGTAATCTCATCTAAATCATCTGCTAGGATTAATAATATTGCCATGAAAACTTCAGCAGGAGCATTGACTAAAATTCATGTTTGTAGAGAAAGAAATTTGGTAGATGCAATCAAATTTTTGCAAAGCTCAGGACTGCAAATTATTGGGGCGGATTCTTCAGGTAAAGCAATAAAAGAAGCCAGTTTGCAACAACCTATCTCACTGGTTATGGGATCAGAATCAACTGGGTTAAGCAGGGAAATCATCGATACGTGTAATGAGATTGTAAGTATCAATGGTACAAGAAATGTAGAATCATTAAATGTAAGTGTTGCCGCTGGAATCTTGATGAATGAAATATTCAATACATAATATCACTTTGATTTTCGTTTTTGCTTTAATCAATGCACCTACTACTTAAATTTTAACTTTGATATGGAATCCAAGTTAAACCATTAATTTGGCAATAAAATATTATCTTAATTTTGTATTGCTTGAATCATTTTTATCATTTCGTTGTTATAATACTCATGAAAAAATATCTTTTATACTTACTAGCCATTCCTGTTTTCTTTGCTTGTTCAACCAAAAAAGGAATTACTGATAATTCCAATGGGCAAAAAGTAGAAACTGCCGTTTCCAAAGGGGAAAATGCGGCTAAAAATTTAGAAACAAAAGCAGAATCAGTTACTGATACTGATAATAGTCCTGACCTAGAAAATGCATTGCTTTGGGAGATCACAGGGAATGGCATTAAAGAGACTTCATATTTATTTGGAACAATCCATATTATTGGTAAAGAAGACTTCTTTTGGCCTTCAAATACATTGGCTAGCCTGGAAAAAGCTAAAAAAACAGTCTTTGAAATCGATTTTGACGACATGTTTGACATGGGTAATATGATGGGAATGATGTCAAAAGTTTTTATGAAAGATGGCAAAACACTCAAAGATTTACTTTCAGATGAAGATTACACATTCGTTAGCAATGAATTTAAAGAATTGGGATTACCGATGATGATGCTAGAACGAATGAAACCCATGTTTTTAACCATATTCGCTCAAGGTGATGTAGGAATGGGTGGTGCAGACAGCAATATGAAATCGTATGAAATGGAGCTATACGAATTGGCACAGCAGGCAGATAAATCAGTACATGGATTAGAAACTGTTGATGATCAGATCGCAATTTTTGACTCTATACCTTATACAGAACAAGCAACATTACTTGTTGAATCATTAAAATCAAAAGATTCTGGTTCTGACGAAATGGAAATGCTGACCAAAATGTATACTACTCAGAATATTACCGAAATGGTGGAATCTATGTCAGCAGAGGATTCAGAATACAAAGAATTTGAAGACATAATGTTGAATGATAGAAATGAAAACTGGATTCCACTTATGACAGATTATATGAACGAATCTGCAACATTTTTTGCGGTGGGTGCAGGTCATTTGGCAGGTAAAAAAGGCGTAATAAATCTACTTAGAGAAAAAGGGTATACGCTAAAGCCATTAAGTATTGCCCAAGATTAATGGCAATAATTTTACCATATAAAGGTATCTTACCAAACATCGATAAGTCTGCTTGGATAGCAGAAAATGCAACAATTACTGGAAATGTAACCATTGGTGAAAATAGCAGTGTTTGGTTCCAAACTGTAATCCGAGGTGATGCCAATAAAATTGTAATTGGTAAAAACGTAAATATCCAAGATGGATCAATGGTGCATGGTACAACTGGGCGTGGTGACACCATCATCGGTGATAATGTATCCATTGGACACAAAGCAATCATTCATGGATGCATATTAGAAGATAATGTCCTTGTTGGGATGGGAGCTATTGTGTTGGATGATATTGTAATTCCTAGTAATACAATTATAGCCGCTGGTGCAGTTGTTACCTCAGGTACTGTATTAGAAGCAGGGTATATCTATGCTGGCATTCCTGCAAAAAAGATAAAACCTATAGACGATTTAAGTGCCAAAATCTATATCGAAGGTACCTCAAAAGCTTACGTAGGATATAGTAGAGATTATATGGAATTAGA
>JAHDBF010000219.1 GCA_020630525.1 Saprospiraceae bacterium | reverse complement strand
CGATATGCCCAACTTACCAAACTGGCAATATTTTTACTGTCTGTTTTATCGAATAGTTTTTGTCTATATCCTTCGATAGTTCTTGGAGATTTAAACAGTTTTTTTGAAATTTCTGCTGCTGTGAATCCTTCGCATATTAAAATTAGTGTCTCTATTTCTAATTCGGACAAAGACATATCTAAATTGATCTTACTGTTTTCTTTTATGCCTTTTACCAGTCCTGCAGTCATTTTTTCATTAAGGTAAAAACCGTTTTCTAGTACTTTTAAAATTGTCATTTCTAGTTCTTGGGGAGATGTACTTTTCAATACATAACTATTCGCTCCAGCTTCTACAAATTTCCTTAGGTATGCTCGCTGGTCGTGCATCGTAAGCATTATGATAGGTAAGTCATTGGATTCAGAACGGAGTTTTTCTAAAACTTCAAACCCATTTGTAAATCCCAATTTTATATCTAAGAGTAAAAGATCTAATGTGTCAATATCGAGAAAACTATACAACTCTTCTGGCAATGCAGAAGAAAAAACAAATTCAAATTCATCGTTAATATTACTCAGTAATTCAGTAACGCCATTTCGGAATAACTGGTGATCGTCAAGGATTCCTAACTTCATTCGATTCATTATTAAAAGTGATTAACAACTTACTTCCTCCTCCCAATTTACTTGTAAAATCAAAAGAGGCATTCATGGCTTTTGCCCTTAATTCCATACTCTTTAAACCAATTCCTTTTTTTCTAGATTTCAATTTTTCCATATCTATGCCTACGCCATCATCAGACAAACATAAATTGATTTCGTTATCTTCATTAGACAATAATATTGATAAATTTTTGGCATTCGCATGCTTTATGGTATTGTTTAAAAATTCTTGACAAATCCTATAGATACTCAATTCTATATTTTTATCAAATACTGGAAGAGTTTTGGAAATATTCAATGCTACGTTAATAACATTAGTAGAGTTTAACTGGTCTTTTAAATCTTTTAATGCTTCTACCAATCCAAATTCTTGAAGGATACTAGGGAATAAATTTTTAGAAATTCCACGTAAATCCTGGATTGTTTTATCTAAATACTGACCAAGTTTAGTGTATTTCTCATCATTACTTGCATTAACACCTAATTGATTAATTTGCATTTTAATTGTAGAAAGCATCGGACCAATATCGTCATGAAGATTTGCACCCAATTTCTTTCTTTCCATTTCTTGGATTTCCAAAGTATTGTTTACCAAGTCTATCTTTCTCTTTTCTTCTAGTTTTTGAATCTCTTTATTTTTCCGCAATACTTTTTTATTAAACATCAAAATAAATAGAATCGAGGAAGAACAGATTAGTAAGAATAGTGTAGAAACTATCCAAATAAAAGCAGCATTAAAATCTGTAGTAGATTCCATCTTAAAAATTTCTATATTCTAATCCAATGATCTAATAACAGTCTTTTTTAATACTGTGCTATTTTTTGTTTTATACAAAGCAATACTAATTAAAATCAAATGTCCTGAAAATACAATTTTCTGAAAACTTCCTAAAGAATTAATCTGATCGCTATTCAAACCCAAAGCTTCATGTTCTGAAAACAAAATAACTGAACAGACGGAATAAAATATAAATAAAGCAACACTAACTAAAAAAAATGGGTCTGCCATCAAATCAATTTCATCACTTAATAAAATAATAAAGTAAAAATAAGAAATTGACAAACAAACGTTAAACAAACAAAAAACAGCATCTTGATACACAGAAATTGGAACAATACCATTGCGTATTATAAAAGCAACATAGATCGAGGCACAAAAAATTGTAAAGTACTTTATTCGATTAGCAAAACCTTTATTGTATTCCTTAAATAAACTATGATAAGCTATACTTAGGGTGATCATATAGATGATACAATATACATTTATCATAGGTGTATTATACAAACCAAATTTTCTTAAAGCATAAAATAAAATACTAGACACCGTTACCAATGACAAGGTAACTATCAACCATCTAATCGCTTTAGATGGTTTTCGGATAAATATTGCAGCAATTATTAATGGAATAAAAGCTATAAAAACTTCATAGTATTTTATCATATATGTTATTCAGTAACTTTTGGGTCACAATTTTTTGGACACCTCCCTGTATTGTTGTGATCAACTATATAGTAATCACCTTCATCAGCATTACCTGCATTGGATTTTAATGTTCTCTGCTGAGTGTTAAAATCTTTAATTAGTTTATTTTTATTATCTACAGAAGCTAGGATAAGGTTCACCTCTCCTTTACTATCGATTCCTAAAGCTACTTGGACTTTTGCAACATTAGGTGCAGAGGCTAAATAAGAAAACCATTTCACATCAAACAATGTGTATTTCAAATCAATCATAAAACTAGAATTCATTAATTCTGATTGATCTAACTGGAGCATCATTTTTTCTCTTTCTGTATTAAATCTTTCTATCATTGCTTTGTAAGTTGATAAAGAGATTTTTTCTCCACAATCTGTTGGATCACTATTAATTTCAATAGTTGGATTTTGGTTATTTCCTCTTAGTAGATAGAGTAATATGATAATAATTATGACTAAAACGATAACCACAGGAATAAAAATTTGAATAGAAATCATTGGAAGTGTTTTTAAATTATAAAATGTATCTATACAATTTTACTACAATTTATCTTCAATCAAAAATATCAATAGCAAATACCGTAATTCTACGCAAATTGAAATATGCGTTATTTTACTCTACTAGATCAGAGATTTCTTCCCCATCTTTGAGTCATAATTAATCAATCAAATTTAAGGAACAATGCCATCAATCGACTAAAATTGATTGTCAATCATCAATCTTATAGAACAACACCTCCAAATGAAA
>JAHDBF010000218.1 GCA_020630525.1 Saprospiraceae bacterium | reverse complement strand
AACTGGAAACTTTCGATACCTGGTTCAGGACAGCAATTACTACCAGAATGCCAAACATAATCTCTTTTGTTTTGTGCAAAAGAAGTTAATGGGATAAGGATGGTTAATAAAATTAGTACTGGTTTCATAGTTCTTAATGGGCTTTACGTTTAAAATACAAATTTAAAAAGTTGGAGGTTTATATTAATTTATGACAAGACTTATCGTTATAAAAACAATATAGAAAATCCATTCAAGTCTTAAACATGTCATGAGAAGCAATAAGAAAACATTAAAGATTTCATTACAAAAAGACTACCTTAGAAAATCATTGTAAACCTATGACTAATCCAATCACAAATCTTAATACGCTAATCGCAGAAATGGAACCTGTATTAAATCCAGGAGAATATGTATTCGTTACACTAAAAACCATCGATCATATTCCTAGAGATATTACAATCTGTGAAATGAAAGAAAAAGAAGGTACTACCCTAGTCTTACTAAAAAATGAGGCTAACAAACTAGGCTTATCCTATGATTACATTTGTGCCTGGATTACACTAAACATTCATTCTGCATTAGAGGCAGTAGGGTTAACGGCAGCGTTTGCCACTGCATTAGGAGCAAATGACATTAGTTGTAACGTGATTGCTGGATATTATCACGATCATATTTTCGTAGATTTTGCAGATAAAGAAAAAGCAATGGCAGTTTTAAATGAATTATCTAATACTAAAACAAGCTAATCAAAATAATAATTTTAAAATTACTCAGTATCGATCTAGTTAGCTTTTTTAACTTCTACTTTTAAACAGGAATGACTATCTTGAAGACAAATATTAGTTAAATTTATAATCATGACAATCCGTAAAGTTATTTTCTTATTAAGTTTACTCTTCCTTTGGTTAATTTCAGTTAGCAACTCTAGCAATCCATCTAATGGAAGGACAGGTGCACCTGGAGAAGGACTATGTGTCGATTGTCATACACCATCAGCGACTGCTATCAATGGGAGTCTTGATGTACTAGGAATTCCTGATACTATAACTGCGAATACAACATACAGCCTTACTGTTACCAGTAAATACTTAACAGGACAACCACAACGAACAGGATTCCAAATGGTTATTGTAGATGAAGGTGGAAGCATTGGGAATTTCACAAACGGATCAGACAATACTGTTATTACTGACACAAATAATAAACAATATTTTGAACACAATCCTGCTTCCAATTTTGGATCAGATTCTATGATAGTTTGGTCAGTAGATTGGACTTCACCAGAAGAATTAGATGGAGAAGAATTAGGTATTTATGCGAGTTCAATTTTGGCAAATGGAAATAATTCTACTTCTGGTGATCGAATGAAATTGTTTAGTAAATCATTTTCATCTTTAGTGCCACTGCCTTTTAAAATTGATACTTCTTACGTACAACATATAAATTGTAATGGAGACCAAGACGGAAGCATAACGGTAGAAGTATCTGGAGGCATTTCACCATATGATTTTCTTTGGAGCAATGGACAAACTACTAACACAATTGATAATTTAGGCGGTGGACTATATCAACTCACCATAATTGACGGAGCAAATGACACTTTGTTTTTTAGTGAATTAATTACGGAGCCAGAAGTTTTTACGGCAACTATCGAAGTTACAACTCAACCTGACTGCGATGGAAACGGAGGTGTATATACGCCAATAATTACAGGCGGAACTCCACCATACACCTTGCCATTTGATCAATTGGATAATTTAATTGAAGGAAGCTATACCATCACTTTTTTCGATACAAATTTTTGTGCAACAGAAGCTACACTAAATGTAATTTATCAAATGGATAATGACCCTCCAATTTCTAATGATCTTGAACAAACAGTTTATGTCAATGAATTTGGAGAAATCCCAAGCATAGAATCATTAAATTTAGAGAGCTATATTTTTGATGAATGCTCCGATTTTACGACAGACATCCTTTCATCATCATTAGGATGTTTTGATGATAATCCACAAGACATCTTTGTTCGTGCTACCGATGAAGTTGGCAATATTGATACGCTCATTTTCAAAATTTTGGTATTAGACACCATCGCTCCACAGATATTTTGTTCTGGAGATATAACAGTTTCTAGCTGTGAAGAATTGGATTTATCAAATCCCATAGTTGCAGACAATTGCAATATTGATACTTTGATTTTGGTACAAGGATATAACGAGACTGGTAATTTAAACCTTGGAGAAAATATATTTACTTATCAAGCTAATGACCTTCAAAACAATATTGCTAGTTGTACTTTTTCAGTATTTGTAGAACACAACATAGATTATGATATTATCACAAATGATGTTTCTTGTGAATCCCCTTCTGATGGGAGTTATACAATTTTTAGTAATGATTCGACTATAAATATTATTCATCTAAATGGGAGTAATGATTCTCTGACAGCAGGAACATATTACTTTAGCATTACTGATAGCAGTGCTTGCACGATTGTTGATTCTGTCATAATCAACCAAACTAAAAACAATTTGGCACTCAATAATTTTATCGTATTTCCTCCAGATATTACAGATGTTAATTCTGGTGCAATCGAGATTGAAATTGTAGGTGGGATTCTCCCTTATAATTTTGAATGGTTTGACGAAAATGGAATCTTGATATCAACAGAAGAAGACCCAAATAACTTGAGCATTGGTGTTTATCAGTGTTTTGTTACAGATAGTCAAGGATGTACCCTTACTTTAGATCCCATTACTATTTCTACATCTGATATTGAAGAGTACTTGTCTCCATCCAATATTAAAATTCACCCTAATCCAGCTGTTGACAAGATTTGGATTGAAAGTGAAATACCATTAACTAAGGTTGAATTTTTTAATACCAATGGACAAAGTGTAATGTCATTAAAT
>JAHDBF010000217.1 GCA_020630525.1 Saprospiraceae bacterium | reverse complement strand
AATTTAAGATTTTTATTCTTTTATATCTCTACTATATTCTTGAATACAGCGAAATTAATTGCATAAGATTTCAATATCATAGCTTTAATAAATTTGTTTCTGCAATATTCAATCATTCGACATTTAAAATATACCATTCTATTGCAGCTATATCTAAATTTGGTCTTCGACTCACTTTGGCTGGGGCATAATTATTTGCCAAATAATCTAAAATTAAAGATTCGTCTTTTCCTAAATCTATAAGTCCTTGAGTTTCTTGCATCCAATCTATCATACTTTTCCAGCCTGATCTTGTGGCTTTGTTTTGGGTTATTAATTTAGCAGAATGACAAGAGGTACATGCTGCGATTACCAAATCCAGATTTTTATCATTTTTTAAGCCAGTTTTTATGTGAATGCCATTTTCAATTAAATCAAAATTATCGTATCTATCTTGCATTAATTTGGCTTCTCGTTTTAGCGTATATTCTTGTAGTTGTTGAGTTGTATAATTGGGCTTTGCCAAATATGACTCAATGTGCTTTTCCAATAATAGGTAACAAAAGGCAATTATTATTAATACTATAACCGCATTTATCAGTAGTAAAAGCATTTTCCATAAATCATCAGTATTATAGTTATCTACCATTTAAATAACTTTTACGGCTATTCTATGGCAAGCATTATTTAAATATCCTTTGGGATTCCAACTAGGTAAGATCATAGGTTGCTTTTTGCCGTCTGAGTCTGTAGCATTTGCCCATACTTCATAGTAGCCCTTTTGTGGAAAACTGATTTTTGCATCAAAATCTTGCCAAGCATATCTGTTAATGCTATTAGATAAATTACACTCATTCCAGCTGACTCCAAAATCAATGGAATATTCCACTTTTACAATTTTATTACTGGATGTCCACGCATGACCAGAAATTGGAAGTAACTGATCCAATTTAATAGTAGCTCCAGTCTTTGGATAGGTGATCAAGGACTTAACAGGCATAGACTCAATGATACACATATTTTCTGCTGAAACTTTTGTGCCTGGAGAAACAGGATTACATGGAATTCTGTATGAAGAACCATTCATTTTTTGCCCATCATGGACTTTATTTCTAATGACTATTTTGCTCAACCATTTTCCAGAGCAAGAAGCAGGAAAACCTCCGAACACCAATCTCAAAGGATAACCATTTAATACAGGTAAATCTTGGTCATTCATTGCCCAAACTATTAAACTTTCTTTTTCTAATGCTTTGTGAATTGGGACACCTCTAGATATTGGTGTTTTATCTTCTGCGCCCGATAAGTGTGTATCGGATCCATAATATCCTATGTATACAGCATTAGATTTTACTCCTACATCATTTAAAACGTCTCTTAACCTGATGCCTGTCCATTTAGCACAACCTACAGCACCAGTACTCCACTGGTTTCCTTTAGCTGGAGGATTAAATTCTTTTCTTCCATTACCTCCACATTCTAGCGTAAGATTTAAACTTACATTTTCAAAATTGGATTTAAGTTCTGCAATAGAATATTTTTTAGTTGTTTTTGCAGATGCTCCAGTGATGGTTAACTCCCATTTATCAACTTCAATATTTAGTGGTGGTATACCATTGTTTCTTACAAAGAATTTGTCGTTTGGTGTAAGGCTATCATTTAATAAATGAGCAGGAGTTTCAATATTGATTGGCCTGTCATTTAGTACTGTCAATAGATTACTTTTACCTGGAAATTGATATTCGGGTGTCTTTCCTAATCCTAGAATATTTAATCCTGAAGGAATATTTTTTGCGTAGACGATATTTGTTCCTAAGGTAAAAGCAAGCGAACCTAAAAGAGAGTCTTTAATGAATTTTCTACGGTTTTTACTCATTGTAGTTTATACTTAAATTTAATGAATCCCTTATTGTTTCAAATTTTTCTATATCAATTATTTGCTCCAATGGAATTGAGTTATCCAAAGAATGTCTATAACTCCATTCTATCCAAGATCCATCATAATTTTTTACATTGCTGTATCCGAGAATGTGTTTTAAAACATAATATGTGTGTGATGTTCTAGATCCGCTTTGACAATAAAGTATGATTTTTTTATCGCGATTTATTCCAATATTATTAAGATCATGATTCAAATCTTTTTCACTTTTAATCCTATGATCTCCGTTAAGGTCTGCGAGATTTGACCAGTTAAAATGAATTGCTGTGGGGATACTTCCCCGATTAAATGCACCCTTTTTATATAAATAAACAGAATCTTTCAGAATAAAAGGAAGTCCCTTATATTCATATGCTTCTCTTGTGTCTACAATGATTGTGTTGGAGTCTTTTATTGCGCTCAATACCTCATCAAAGTTTGCAATCATTGATTTATCGAAAAAATCAATTAAATGGAAATTAGATTTTGTCGGTTGCTCAGAAATCTTATCCGTTACAGCTAAGCCATTAATCTTCCAAAACTTCAATCCTCCATTTATAATTTTAAAATCATCAAACCCATATAAATTTAAAACCCATGCAAACCTCAGTGCGTCCACATTTGCTTTTGCATCATATATTAACAGTGTCTTCCCTTTTTTAAATCCAAAGTTTTGAATTAAATTCTCTAATTTTTCTCTGGAAGGAATAAGACCACCAAAAGGATTAGATACATCAGATCCATAGTCAGGTCTCCAAATATTTATAGCATTTGGAATATGTTCTTTTTGGAATATTTTGTGCTTAGATACTTGAATTGGAATATATTCATTTGGGTTTTCTTTGAGTAATTTATTGGCAAATATTGGATCTATAAGATTGTACGCTTTTATGTCAGATTTATCCATAGTTACAACAATATTCTTGTTTTCCGTTGAACAAGAAAACAGAAAAAAGAACATGCATAAATATGTGGTAATACAATTTTTCATAGCCTTTAAAATAAGAATTAAAAGATAATAAAT
>JAHDBF010000216.1 GCA_020630525.1 Saprospiraceae bacterium | reverse complement strand
TGTAATTATCTAAGTTTAATGGGTACGAACTTTCATCTCTTATCTCTTTAAGTCTAGCAGCATTTTTTAGTACCAAGTTAAAGTTTTCATTGCTAGCAACACGCTCTGCGCTATTCGATGATAATTCATCTAAGTTTGAGATATTGTAAACTTTTTGGTCATAATCTACAGGTTCGATTTCTGTCCAATCTAATGCATAATCATATTCTTTTTCTCCAGTATCTATTAAGTGGTAATTGTCTGGTAATATGATGTCTGGATTAACACCATTAAGCTGCGTAGAACCGCCATTTATTCTATAGAATTTCTGCATTGTAATCTTTAGATTGCCCAATGGTTTCATCTCGTCAACGCCACGAAAAGCATCATCTAGATTTACAAAACGCTGTACTGTCCCTTTCCCAAAAGTAGAATTACTCCCTACTATAACCGCTCTTCCATAATCTTGTAATGCTGCTGCTAAAATCTCAGAAGCAGATGCAGAAAACTGATTTACCATTACAACCAACGGGCCATCATATTGCACATCTTTGTCTTCATCATCATAAACAGATGCTGCTCTGTCTCTCGGTTTTACTTGGACGATAGGTCCTTCTTCTATAAATAATCCAGACATGGTGACTACATCTCTTAATGATCCACCACTATTATTTCTTAAGTCCAAGATGATTCCGTTGACATTATTTTCTTTAAGTTTTTCTATTTCTGCCGCTACATCTTTTGCACAACTGTTTCCTTTCTTTCCTTCAAAACTATCATAGAACTTAGGCAATTTGATATATCCAATATTTTCTAGACTATTTGGCATATCTAAGATTAGCGATTTTGCAAATCCCTCGTCGATGATTACTTCATCTCTTTCTATCTCTATAATGGCAGTACTGCCATCTTCTTTTTTTACAGTTAGGAAAACGATTGTTCCTTTATCACCTCTAATTTTTTGTACTACATCGTCAAGTCTCATTCCGAATATATCCAATGCTTCATCTTCACCATCTTGTCTGACTGCTGTAATGAGGTCATTTTTTTCCAGTTCTTTTCCTTTCCATGCTGGTCCGCCAGGGATGATTTCAGATACTTTGATGTAATCATTGTCTGCTTGTAATCTTGCACCGATACCTTCTAATTTTCCACCCATTCTTATGTCAAAATCTTTCTTCTCTTTTGGGTTAAAATAGTCAGTATGTGGATCAAAAAGATGTGTTAAACTATTGATGTAAGTTTCGAATCTGTCAGACCTTCTTACTTTATCCATTCGCTTAAACCAGTTGTCATAAGATTCTACCATATCTTCTTTGGCAGCCACTTTGATTTCTTCCACAGTTTTTTTATTGATGCTGTCTTTTTGTGCATCCATTTTATCGCTCACTCTATTTATCAAATCATAAGTAAGCATATCTCTCCAAAAGTCTTTCAGTGCTTCTTTGTTAGTCGCAAACGTTCTTTTTTCGCCATCCATTTCGATATAATCATCTCTATTGATATCAAAATCTTCGGTAATCAATTGATCATAAACCATTTTTGCATTTTCTGTTGCTGGCTCGATTAATTCCATTGATTTTTCAAAAAATGCCAACGAACGATCTTTGATTTGATCGTCGATTTGATACTTATATTCTTCTAGTTGGTCAATGTCTTTTTGGGTGAGGAATCTTTTTCCTCCATCGAGATATTTGATATACAAATCAAAAGCTTTTTCTGAATAGTCATCATTGATATCTTGAGGACTAAAGTGGTATGCGTCCATAAACCGCAATACAGCGTCTAGGATCATGCCTTCTTTTTCTTCAAAATCGACAGTAGGATAGACAGAAGCAAATACTCCACTGATTCCCAATAAAATGACCAATATTAAACTTTTCATATTCATTTTTTATAAATATTCAATAACACCTAAAACTAAATAATAAAACAATGCCAAAACAGTCTTGTTTTTAGGTTTAGCTATTTATTAACGTTGTAATCTATAATTATCGTTTTCAATCAACACAAATTAAGGATATCTACCAATATATTAGCTCAAAACCTTATATGTATGCTATAATATACAATCATAGTGCTAAAAAAACCTAAAATCAATATCTTAGCGCAAAATTTGATGCTTTATGGGTAGAATGTTTGAAGTTAGAAAGGCAGGAATGTTTGCTAGGTACGATAGAATGGCGAAACAGTTTAGCCGAGTCGGAAAGGAAATTGTTATTGCAGTAAAAGCTGGAGGTCCTGATCCTGACACCAATCCAGCACTTCGTAGAGCAATTCAAAATGGCCGTTCGGTAAATATGCCGAAAGATAAAATTGAAGGCGCAATTAAAAGGGCATTAGGTAAAGATACTTCTAACTATGATGAGGTTATGTACGAAGGCTATGCTCCACACGGAGTTGCCGTAATCGTAGAGACTGCAACAGATAATATAGTCAGAACAGTTGCAAATGTGCGTGCTGCTTTTAATAAAGCTGATGGATCATTGGGAACTACAGGGAGTGTAAGTTTTCAATTTACAAAATATGCTGTTTTTAAGTTGGATCCTACTGATCTTGATGAAGAAGAATTAGAGTTAGAATTGATCGATGCAGGATTAGAAGAATTGGGTCAAGGAACGGGTGAAAACGATGAAGATGTATTGGTTATTAGGGCAAGTTTTGGTGAGTTTGGTACCATGCAAAAAGCCCTTGAGGAAAGAAACCTCAAAGTCCTTAGTTCAGGTTCAGAATGGGTGCCACAAAATTTAATAGAATTGGGAGAAGAGCAAGCAGAGCAAGTGTTAAAAATGGTTGCTAAGTTAGAGGCTGATGAGGATGTACAGACGGTGTTTCATAATTTGCAGTAAGTAATATGTTTAAATATTCTGGCAATTATTTGTAAATAATAATTGATCAATCTAATAGCATGATTGCAAGAAATAGCGAGATTTGTCGAGAATCTCGCTATTTTTCTATATTTGTATTATGGAAAAGT
>JAHDBF010000070.1:14772-18485 GCA_020630525.1 Saprospiraceae bacterium | reverse complement strand
ATCCAAATAAGCTTTAGCTTTCTGATATATAGGCTCCACCATCTTTATATCAAAACCACTAAAATCTCCAACTGGAAAGGTAACGGTAAGGTATGTGTTGAAAAATTTTGGTTGATCTACAGCATAGGCCAAAAGCTTGGCAGCTTGACTAGAAACTTTAATGATAGAGTTTAACTCATTTTTAGTTTTGAGATTTGGTCGACCAACATAACTACCAATAATCGGTAATTCTTTATCAAGAAATGGATATATCGGAAAGTTATCCATAATACTGCCATCGCTATAATAAGTCCCATTTATCTCAATAGGATTAAATACTCCAGGTACAGCACAAGATGCCAATATAGGATTCGTAGTATTGCCATGGTTAAAATATTCTACTTGACCAGCTTCAATATTGGTGGCAACAACGGTAAGTGGTATATCAAGAGATTCAAAAGTTTTTTTGATATACCCATCAATCAATTTTTCGTAATTTTCGGATTTAAAAATTCCAGGTTTTTTAATGGTAAACCAACTATAATTAATGAGTTTTGTATGCTTAAAAAAATTATAAATCTCTTTGGGTTTAAGACCAGAACAATACATACCTCCGACGAGTGTTCCAACACTACACGCTGAAATCTCATTTACAACCAATCCTAATTCTTCTATCTTTTCTAATAGTGCAATATGTGCAACTCCTTTCTCTCCACCACCACTAAGTACAAGATTTATTCTGCTGCCGCTTGGCAGATTATTAAGTGTGGATAATGGTTTGTAATAGACTTTGTTGTACATGATTTTCTAGTGATTGATATATTACAAATTGTTAGGAAATACCTTTATAGATTTCTGTTGCTACATTTTTATAACAATCTTCTCCAGCTAAACTTTCTCTTAATGCTAAATATTCAGATTGCATATCTTTTAAGCCATTAGGTTTGTTTAAGAGTAAATTTATTTCCTCATTAATGGTGTTTGCATTGCAATCATCTTGTATTAATTCTTTGACAATTTCTTTTCCTGAAATAATATTGACCAAAGAAATCCACTGAAGTTTTACCAACCTTTTACCTATAGCGTAAGACAATTTTGAAGTTTTATAGATTACAATTTGTGGTGTTCCAATCAATGCAGTTTCTAATGTGGATGTGCCACTCTTTACTATTGCAATATCTGCTTTACGAATCACATCTCTAGTTGCACCCTCAACTAAGCTTAGGTTTGATGGTAGTTCAGCATTGATAATAGCATTGATCTCTGATACTGTCACTTCGTTTGCTAATGCTAGATAAAACTGATCTTTTAAACGTAATTTACATAATGCAACGATGACTGGTATGTGCTTAAGTAACTCTTGTTTTCTGCTACCAGCTAATACTGCAATTTTAAGGGATTTTGCATTTATTTGTTTTACTGCTTTACTCTTGATTTCTTGCGCAAGTGGGTGACCATAATAATTAGCTTCTATGCCTAAGCCTTTATAAAATCCTTTTTCGAATGGGAGTATTACAAAAAGCTGATCTACATAAGCTTTTATCTTTTTATACCTAGATTTTTTCCAAGCCCAGAGTTGTGGCGCTATATAATAGACTGTGTGTATGCCTTTTGATTTTGCCCATTCTGTCATTCTTAGATTAAAGCCTGGATAATCAATACAAATCAAACAATCGGGTTTAAATTTTGTAATATCTTCTTTACAAAAAACAAACATTTTCCTGATTGTTCTTATGTTCTTAATCACTTCCCAAAAACCCATAAAAGAAGTTTTGGAATAATGCATTGCGATATTGTTACTTTGCGCTAGCATTAAATCACCACCCCAAAATCTAAATTTTGCTTCAGGATCAGTTTGCTTTATACTTTCTATAAGCTTTGCTCCGTAGATGTCACCTGATGCTTCTCCAGCGATTAAGTAGTAACGCATACGCCCTAAAAGTTATGCAATAAGTATGGTCCATATGTATACATCCAGAATGCGATATAAAAGAATGTTGGAAACATTAGCCCTCGGATTGCTTGCGTCCATTTTTTCTTATTCATAATTTGGATAGGAATGATATTTCCACATATGGCAAATAGAAATAATGATCGCTCTCGGCCCAACGCAGAACTGGATGTTACGCCATCGATCAGATTCATAGATGTTAATGTATCGAAAATAGTTTGGATTGCTAGATAACTTAGCACAGGAAAACATGCCCCTATTGCGATTCCAATAATTACTGTATCGTATTGTGATCTCATATTTTTTCTAAATAACGCATTTGAGGAATGGCTTCGTATTTTGTCAGATCATGCATCGACGGAACTACTGTAATATATCCATTTTTTAATGCCCAGATATCACTACTTTCGTTGTCCGGCTCAAAACTTTTATACTTGCCTGTCATCCAATAATATTTGTTACCACCTGGATCTAAAGCTTCTACAAATTCTTCTACCCAAATTCCTTTACCTTGAGTACAGACTTTGATGCCTTTAATCTCATTTTCTGAAACCGCAGGGATATTTACATTTAGTAGTCGACAAGCTTGCAGTTTTTTGTCTAATACTTGCGCTACAATGATGCGTGCATACTTTTCCGCTACAGTCATATCGGCATCATGAGAAAGATCAAGTAAAGAAAATCCTATAGAGTCGATTCCCTCAATGCTTGCTTCCATCGCTGCTGACATTGTTCCAGAATACAGAATATTTATAGAAGAATTAGCACCATGATTTATGCCAGAAACACAAAGATCAATAGTTCTGTCTTTTAGTACGATAGCCTTTGCCATCTTTACACAGTCCGCAGGTGTCCCGCTGCATTCATAAGCTTCTATCCCATCAAAAATATTGGATGAATGCAACCTCAAAGGTTCAGATAGTGTGATGGCATGACCTTGACCAGATTGCGGTTTATCAGGAGCAACCACCACCACTTCTCCAAAATCTTTTACTGCAGAAACCAATGCTGCAATGCCAGGAGCATGAATTCCATCATCATTGGTCACTAATATTAAAGGTTTGTTCATAGATTAATCTTTCTAAATAGTACAAAGGTAGATACAATTCCTCGAGTTCAAAAAACTAAAATTAAAAGAAAAGATGTCAATTATTTTATGGCAATTTAATTTCTATTTCAAACAAATATGTTATTAAGGAAATAAGACCTAAAATCATTATAAAGAATAGATTATCAATCACTTTACAGACCTTAGATAGAATTACCGTCAAAATAAAAAAATGAAAATAATAGATTGCTAATTCTCCGGTTGCGTTCAATTCAACCCAAGTATAAATATAAACATAAGTATACAAAAAATTATGTAACTTTATAATCCACCTCAATTATTAATTGCTTTGGCGATGTATAAAACGATTAATATTGTGTAAGTTATATGAGCGTTTTGGTTTTACATTGATGTATGCCTATGATACTGACCACAATGCTAGGAAAGCAAGGTATGAATTAATAAGGCAATAAAACTCTTTTTGAAATATATCAATGTATATTTAGCTTTTTAAAAACTTAAATGCCTAATGCCAGAATACGACATAAATGATCCTACAGATCTAGACATCATGAAAGGTACTTTTGATATGTATAGCGGTGACGACTGGCAAGAATATATTGAATTAGCCGAAGAAAAAAATCTAGGATACAAGAACATAAATATTCTTAAAACAGCACAACGTAAAGCTGGGATTTCAAAATATCTCAGTCCGAAAGTTATCAAATGGGTATT
>JAHDBF010000070.1:1911-14672 GCA_020630525.1 Saprospiraceae bacterium | reverse complement strand
AACGTAAAGCTGGGATTTCAAAATATCTCAGTCCGAAAGTTATCAAATGGGTATTATCCTTAGTAGATAGACTTGATGAAGAGGATGAGGAGGAAGAATAAATCATCCTAATTCAGCAGCAATAAATCCAGTTGTCCAACAAGATTGAAAATTATACCCTCCAGTTATTCCATCAATATCTAATAATTCACCTGCAAAATAAATGTTCTCATATTGTTTGCTACGCATCGTTTTAAAGTCAATATTACTTAAAGAGACGCCTCCACATGTTACAAATTCTTCCTTGAATGTTGTTTTCCCTTTTACAGCATATACATCATGCGTTAGGATATTGACTAGTTTATTGATTCCCTTTTTCCCGAGGTCTCCCCATTTCTTATCATTTGGTAAGTCTGCTTTTTCTAATAAGTAGACCCATAGTCTTTCTGGCAGTTTAAAAGCTCTAAAATTTGACAAATGTTTGTTCAAATGTGTTTTTGACAAATCAGATAACGCAAGGCGTACCTTATCATGATTTGCCTCATTTACCCAATTAATAATTACATTAAATTCGTATTTCTTTTCTGCTAAAACTCTAGCACCAAAGGCAGACAATTTAAGAATAGCTGGACCACTCATTCCCCAATGTGTAACTAGCAAAGGACCATCTCCTTTTAACTTAGTTCCTTCTATTGAGGTAATGGTATTTTCTACCACCACTCCCATTAATTTTTTAATTGGTTCTGATGGCATATTGAATGTAAATAGAGAAGGTACGGGATCGTCAATCTCCAAAGATAAATTGTTTAACCAATCCAATCCTGAGCGTTTGGGAGAGCCACCTGTAGCAATAATCACCTTGTCAAATATCTGCGAACTAATGTCTTTTCTGAAGAGAATTTTAATTCTATTTTCAGAAGGTACAACCTCCGTTACAGGATGCAATGTTTTTATAGTTATAGCATGCCTTTTGCATTCTGACAAAAAGCAATCTATGATCGTTTGCGAATCTTGAGAGACTGGGAATACACAATTGTCTTCTTGTGTCATTAAAGCCACCCCTCGATTTTCAAACCATTCTATCGTATGTTTAGTATTAAATCTGGTAAAAACTTTTTTTAGTTTCTTCTCCCCTCTTGGATATGCAAGTGATAGTTTTTTTATGGAGGTTTCTCCATTGGTAACATTACATCTTCCTCCACCAGAAATTTTAACTTTGGATAGCAGTTTGGCAGATTTTTCGAATATTGTTAACGAAGCATTAGGGTAATTTTCTTTTACATTTATTGCTGCAAAAAAACCAGCTGCACCACCGCCTATAACTGCTACTTTCATGCGACAAAGTTAACTATTATAGAGGCGAAGTAAAAGGTAAATCTTATTATCTTTGAATCTAGAGAAAATAGCGTATTATATATTCATGAATGAGCAAGATAAAAACAACAATACCCAAAAGAATAATCCTTTGCATGGTGTAAAGCTTATTACTATTCTGGAAGAATTGGTCGAAGGTTATGGCTGGGAATATATGGGTGTAAAGATTGACATTCGTTGTTTTAATTATGACCCAAGTATTAAGTCTAGTCTAAAATTTTTACGAAAAACGCCTTGGGCACGAAAAAAAGTTGAGGAATTGTATTTGAAGATGTTGCGGGATCTTGGGTGAGGTAAAATTATATTAATAGTATTTTTTGTCTTATCTTAACATTTTAAAATTCACCAAATAATCCAATCAATGAGAGTATTTACCTTCTTAATCCTATCTTTTTATTTTTCTGTTTATAATGCAAATTCACAAAATGTAGAAATACCTGATCCTAATTTTTTAGCTGCATTGATTGAAAGTGGAGTTGACATCAATGGTGATGGGATTATACAAGTTAGTGAGGCGGAAAATATCAATTCCCCTTTTATTTTTTTATCGCTATCATATAAAAACATTTCCGACTTCACTGGAATTAATGCCTTTAAAAACATTGACAGGTTGGATTTAAGAGGAAATCCCATTGAAACCTTAGATATCTCTGGTCTAAGTTTTCTGAAAGAATTAACTTGTTCTAATTCAGAGACTTTAACTTCAATAAATATTTCAAATTTAAGTAATCTTGAAGATTTAAGCATTCATAACAACCCTAGCCTTATAACATTAGATATTTCTAATTCTCCTAATATTCAAGAATTGGATTGCTCCAATTGCGCACTAAATAAATTAGATATTAGTCAATTAATAAATTTGGAAAATCTAAATGCTAGAAATAATAATATCGAAGAATTTATCCATGGTACTCACCCTGTATTAGACAGAATTGATTTAGGCAATAATCAATTACAAAGTCTCAATATAAGTGGCTGTTGTGAACTTCTTTTTCTTATAGAGTTGTGGATAAACCCTATGACCTCATTGGATATTTCTAACAACCCTAACTTAGCTTTAGGAGCTGGGACTCTTTCTCCAGATTTGATATATCTTAACTTATTAGGCATCAATTGGGAGATTTATTCCAATAGTTTTGACTTATTATATCACTCTTCATTGAAATATGTTTGCATAGAAGATTCAATTAGCCAAACACTTATTGAAGATGAATACTACTATTATTTAAGCGGATTCGAGGACATTATCTTTACTGAAGATTGCCCTATCTCTCCAATAGACTCTATAACTCAAATTCAAGGTAAATTCACTTATGGCGAATGTGGTTTTTGTGATGAAAATTCTGAAATTTTTGATAGTATTAAAATAGAAGTTATTGGAGAAAATTATACTGGTGCTGGATCAATATCTTTCGATTCAGAAGGTTACATATCAAATATTCCATATGGAGAATATGCCGTAGTCCCTTCATTAACAAGTGTTGAAAATTACAAAATTACACCAGATACTATTTGGATAAATAATAATTCTCCTTCATTGATCGATCAAAATTTCTGTGTTTCTCCAATCGTAAGTAACAATACATTAGAAGGACTTTTGAACTTTGGAGAATGTGGAATCTGTAATTCCGATTCTCCTCAATTTCAAGATGTAGAATTTCTTCTAAACGGTCCCAATGGAGCACAATTATTGAATCCGACAATAAATGAAGATGGATTTACCTTAGATCTACCACTAGGTGAGTATTCTTTGAGACCAATCATTCCTAATCCTGAAAACTTTATTATAACGCCCGAATCGATAGACATAAGTTCATGTGCAAATCTTGATGAAGCTATTTATCAGGAGTTTTGTATAATTCCAATTGAGTTGGTAAATGCTACTTTTAATTTTAATGGAAAATTCATTAATGGAGAATATGGAGAATGCTATGATGATTCACCTTTATATGATTTTGGAACTCTTAGACTTATCGGAGATGAAATAGATAGCCTAGTATTTTTAAATCAAATCGATGTATTTAATGTTGAATTACCAGTTGGAAATTATAACATCATTCCTGGAGGGCTTAGTACTTTTCAATATTTATATTATCCAGATACTTTAACCATTAACACATGTGAAACGGAAGATATTTCTCAAGATTTTTGCATTTTACCATATGATAAATTAGGTGATAAACCGATAATTAATTGCAGTTTTATAATAGCAGAAGATGGTTTTTGTGATAACTCAGATAATCAACTAGAACAAATTAAACTAATTCTAAAAGGAGATCACGTTGATGAATGCATTTTCCCTGAATTTACAGGAAATGGATTTAGGGCTACTGTACCTTTTGGAGAATATCGGTTAAGTCCTGTCTTTGAAAATATGGATGAATTTGTTATCGAGCCAGAATTTGTTGATTTAATTATTTGTAATCAAAGCAATTTTATACCATCATTTTGTCTAACGCCAAAATCAGATTTATTTACAGATGTTAGTATAAATTTGATCCCATTAAATGATGCTAGACCAGGGTTTGAAGTTCGCTATAAGTTGATATACCATAATTTAGGAAATGAGGTTTCTTCTGGAAATATAAGATTGAGTTTTCAAGATTCAATATTAACATTTGTAGAAAGTAACCCTTCAATGACAGAATCAGAAGGCACTTTAAATTTATTCTATTCAGACTTGCAGCCTTTTGAGCAACGATGCGTTTTTATAAGCTTTATTCTCAATTCTCCAATGGATGATCCTCCAGTTACGACCGATGACTTCCTGTCATTTAATGGATTGATATTTCCTAATAATGATGACATTAATAGAAGTAATAATTTTGTGGACCTAACTCAAAACGTGGTTAATTCGTTTGATCCGAATGATAAAACTTGTATCCAAGGAGAATATATTCTTGATACACTTATCAAAAACAAAATTGATTATGTAATTAGGTTTGAAAATGTAGGAACTGCCTCTGCAGTAAATATAAGAATTGAGGATTTAATTGATACCGTTAAATTTGACATTAATAGTTTGAATATTATCAATGCATCTCATTCCTATCATGCCAATGTAAGGGGTGACCTAGTTAGCATTTTCTTTGACAATATTGAATTGCCATTTGAGGATGATGAAAATGATGGCTTTATCGCTTTTGAAATAGACTTAAACTCTGATGTAACTGTAGGTGACACCTTGGAAAATACGGCAGATATTTACTTTGATTTTAATTTCCCGATAATTACCAATACCGAAACTTCTGTTATAGTAACCGATTCTGACCAAGATGGATACCACAATTTGATAGATTGTGATGACAATAATGCGCTTATCAATCCTGGACAATTAGAAATTGCCAACAATGGTATTGACGATAATTGTGATGGTGACATTCTAACAAATGTAAATGAAATAGCTGAGGAAAATTGGCTAGTAATAAGTCCAAACCCAATTACAGACATCGCATTATTAAGTAGTAAGTCGAACAATAGGTTTAATATCAGACTTTTTAATCACTTAGGAGAATTGGTGCTATTGGAAGAGGATGTAAATAGATTAAATGTAACTAACTTAGATAATGGTAGTTACATTCTAGAAGTGTTTGATTTTAAGCAAAACAAAACTGACATACAAAAAGTCATTGTTGCTCGATAATGAAATCATCAAGACATCTGATCGCTTAGAGCGATGTGATGTCTTAATTTATATAATTATGTTTGACGCTTTAACAAAATACATTAATAACGATCATTTCTTTTTCTCTGCAAGTAATAATCTAGAAGAAGTGTGTAATGCACCAAAATTTAATGGTGGCGTATATTTAGTGTATGCATTGAAAAATGGAAAAATTGAATTGGTTTACATTGGCTCTTCTGGAAAGATGAGACAAAATGGAGAACTAAAAATCAGAAAAAATGGTCTCTATGATAGACTGGTAAATGGGAAACAATTTGATGCTCCGAGAAAACAAAGTTGGAAAGATAAATTGAAGGAGGAAAATATTGATGCCCTTGACATATATTGGTTTGTGACATTTGATGAAGTTAATAATGACATACCTCAATATGTAGAAGGACTAATCATTCAGAGCTATTATGACTTGCATAAGAAGTTGCCTTTATGGAATAAGGAGTATTGATTAATAAATCTGAAATTTAGAGATCGGATCGCTCAGAGCGATCCGATCTCTATACATAATTTAGAACTTATAAGAAACACCTGCTTTTACAATTGTTCCGTTAAATCCAAATTGATTTACTTCCCAAGGATACTTAAATCGTCCACCTAAGTCCGTTACAAAATCTCCGTTCGTATCAATAACGTCTGGATATACGTTTAATAGATTATTTACTATTAAATTCGCAGAAAATTTGTCATTAAATTTATACCCTAAAATAAGGTCAGTAATTACTTTTCCAGCAAAAGTCTGATCATTGGCTGGATCAGTAGCATGTTGCCAAGTTACTTCACCGAAATATGTATTATTAAGACCAATTCTTAAATTGTTTAATTTGTATGTTAAACCGACTAAAGCTTTGACACCTGGTCTTGCAGAAGTAATTCTTGATTGCTCTTTTCTATTAAAGATCTCATAACCAGCATCTCCAACTGCTCCTGGAGATTCGATAGATTCATTTTCTATTGTTGTCTCATTAAGATTTAAGGATAGAACAGCATCGAATTTTGAACCAGAATAATCTGCAACTATATCAAATCCAGTAGTTCTTGTATCTAATGCATTTACGAAATACTTTAGACTTGTTACATCATTTGCTAAAAGTACTTCTTCTACTGCATTTACGTTCATGTCGTCTCCATCAAAGCCAATTTCTCCAGTAAATAAAACTCTATTGTCAACTTTGATATTATAGTAATCCGCAGATAAAGAAAAATCATTGGTAATCTTATAGGTAAATCCTGCTGTGAGGTTCAAAGAAGTTTCAGCATCTAAAGAAGGTACTCCTAAGTCCTTAATTACTTCATCCACATTATTAAATGTTCCTTGATTAGATACTGTTCCACCAGATACTAAAGTTTGTTTATTACTTAAGTAAATTTGGTGTAAAGATGGTGCCCTAAAACCAGTGCTAACTGATGCTCTTATTGCCCCTTTTTTATCAGCGATAAATTGTCTTGCATTTATTTTCCAAGAAACATTGCTTCCAAAATCTGAATAATTTTCAAATCTTGCTGCTCCTCCTATAAAAGTATTGTCACTAAGATCATAATCTAAACCTGCATAGAATCCAATATTGTTTCTACTTTCGTCAAGAGCATTGTCAGGCTGTAATCCCGGAAAAGACTGTGCACCACCATCCACATAAGATTCTTCTTGTCCAGCAACTACTTCAAAACTTTCTGACCTTGCTTCTAGACCTGCCGAAACACCTAACTTTCCAAAAGTTCTTGACACATCTAAGTTTCCTATGATATTACCAAAAGAGTAAGCACCAGCATCAAATTCCGTTGGACTATTTGGAAGTAAATCAACATTTATCGTATTGCCAATAAGGTAATCCACAGCATTAGATCCTGCCGCGACACTAAGATCTGTATTCCATTCTCCAAATTTGTTTCTCGTTCCCGCAATGAATGTAAGGTCACTTATCGTAGTTTCAAATGTAGGTTGGAATCCTTGATATTCTTCTCCTTCTGGAGTTAATAAACCAGCATCATCAGTGATCCAATATGGGGCTCTGTATAATGCAAATGATTTTCCATTTCTTCCAGTATAGCCAGCAGTCGCATAAAATTCACCTCCTTTTCCATAAGGTAACCCAAGATTTACTAAAGCAGAATACTTATCATATTCTGGTTGACCAATAGTCATTCCTAAATCTGGATTGGCTTGCAACCATGGCGTATTTCCATTAAGAATATCATCATCTCCGAATATTACACCGAATAAACCATCTCCGCCAGGTTCTCCTGCTCTATTGGTATAATCTTGATGATAGTATGATCCAGTAAAGTTTACAAAACCATTGTTTCCGATTTTTACTCCTTTGTTTATTCCTACATCATAGGTAAGTCCATCCCCTTCAGTAGTAATACCAGTATTTGCAGTGATTTCTCCGTCTGTTCTTTCTTTAAGGATAATATTGATTACTCCTGCAATGGCATCAGAACCATATTGCGCTGCTGCTCCATCTCTTAATACTTCGATTCTTTCTATTGATTCGGCAGGAATAGATTTCATATCTGTACCTACTTCACCTTTCCCTGGAGTATCATTTACATAAACCAATGCACTTTGGTTTTTTCGCTTTCCATTTACCAAAACCAATGTTCTAGATGGGCCAAGATTTCTTAATTCACTAGGATCAAAATGTGCAGTTGCATCAGAAATTGTTTGATTAGATGAGTTATAAGAAGGCACTTTAAAATTTAACATCTGGTCCACACTTACTTGACCACTTGCTCGTAAATCTGCAGCATTAATGTTATCAATAGGTACTGCACTTCCTAAAATAGTTCTTGGCTTACCTCGAGTTCCGATTACTACTAATTCGTCTAAAGCTGTACCTTCAGCTAGTGAAATGTTTAAACCAGTTCCAGAAGCTTCTATTTCTTTAGATACGAATCCAGTATAAGAAACTGTAATCATAGTAGGAACTTGATCTACCGATAAATCGAATTTACCGTTGACATCTGATGTAGTACCATTATTAGTACCTGACTCATAAATATTTGCTCCTATCAGTGGAATCCCATTCGCATCAGTGACCGTTCCAGAAACGGATTGGGCTTGAATCTGGATTGCACTTAATACGAGTAGTAAGCTAAATAATGTGTAAATAGTTTTTTTCATAATTGCTATCTTTTATATTAAAAAGTTTAATGCTTTGATTTTTAGGGTGATATACAAATCAAATTTCGTATTTGAAAACAATATATATAATTTATATGTCATTCGTATGCTTCTCACCTATCATTTTAACTTAATCATCAATTATTTGCAAAATTTAAATGTAGTCTATATTCAAAATTTCAGCATAAAAAAAACCCACTCTATTAGAATGGGTCTTTTATGTTCAATTATTATAATCGGTTTATTTTGAATCTATTTATTTTTTAAGTGTTCCAAATAATTGTTTAAATCAACTTCTGTATGGAACAACACTTCTCTAGGTTTAGAACCATTAGTGGCACCAACAATCCCTAGAGAATACATTTGATCCATTATTCTTCCAGCTCGATTGTAACCTAGTTGCATTTTCCTTTGAATCATAGATGTACTACCAGATTGTGTACTTACTACCAATCTCGCAGCATCTTCAAAATGTTGATCCAAATCTGACCATTTGATCGCTTTACCACTGCCATCTCCTAAGTCTCCTTCTTCGCTATATTCTGGTAAGAAATATGGCTCAGGATATCCTTGCTGACCTTCTATAAAATCAATCACCTCTTCTACTTCTGGAGTATCCACAAAAGCACATTGCAATCTTATTACATCTGATCCTATGGTAAACAACATATCTCCCATTCCTATCAATTGCTCTGCTCCTTTTGTATCTAAAATTGTTCTAGAATCTATTTGCGAAGTTACCTTATATGCTAATCTTGCTGGGAAATTTGCCTTTATCATACCCGTAATAATATTGGTTGTAGGTCTTTGAGTTGCAATAATTAGGTGAATACCTATTGCCCTTGACAACTGTGCTAATCTTGCGATTGGCAATTCTATCTCTTTTCCAGCAGTCATTATTAAATCAGCAAACTCATCAATAATCAATACGATATAAGGCATGTACTTATGTCCTTTGTTAGGATTAAGCTTACGCTCGATGAATTTTTTGTTGTATTCTTTTATGTTTCTAACTCTAGCTAATTTTAGAAGATCATATCTAGAATCCATTTCCATTGTCAATGAATTCAAAGTATTAATTGCCTTTTTGGTATCTGTAATAATTGGCTCTTCTGCTTCATCTTCTAAGAAAGTAAGGAAATGTTTATCCAATTTTGAATATGGGAACAATTCCACTTTCTTAGGATCTATCATTACAATTTTTACCTTAGATGGATGCTGCTTATAAAGCAATGACATAATTATACTGTTGATACCAACTGACTTACCTTGACCAGTAGCCCCAGCTATAAGTAAGTGTGGCATCTTGGCCAAATCCGCAATAAATACTTCATTAGAAATGGTCTTTCCTAATGCCAATGGCAATTGCATCTTGGCATGTTGGAATTTATCTGTACTTACAACTTCTCTGAAAGAAACAATATTCTTTTTCTTGTTTGGTACTTCAATACCGATTGTTCCTTTTCCAGGAATCGGTGCAATAATCCTAATTCCTAACGCAGCCAAACTAAGTGCAATGTCATTTTCTAAACTTTTGATTGACTTAATTTTAGTACCTGGTGTTGGTATTATTTCATATAATGTTACTGTAGGTCCAATGGTCGCTCTAATTCCTGTAATAGAAATCTTATAGTGAGATAGGGTTTCTACAATCTGGTTTTTATTTGCCTCTAACTCTGCTCTGTCAATCTGGACTCTCTGATCGGTATAATCTTTTAGTAAGTCGATAGGTGGATAATCATAATTAGATAAGTCCTGAGTTGGGTCAAATGGAGGTAAAGTCGTTACATCTTCTTTTTGAACTATTAATTTATCAGACTCCTCATTCATCTGTTTTACTGGATCCAAAACTGCATCCATTGGTACTTCTTTATTGGTTGTCTGAGTATCAGGTTCTCCCAATACTTCCATTTCAATATCCATTAATACCTTCGGTTTTGGTTTAGCTTTTGGCACATCAGGAATCTCCAATGATACAGAACCATCATCTACTGCAGTATTGTCCGCAGGTGCTTTTGTGTCATTAGCATCTAAATCTACATATCCTAAATCATCAGCTGCCATTTGCTTATTTGCACTCTTTTTCGTTGGTTTTGAGTCTTTTGCATTTTTACTTTCCAGTTGCTCAAAATATCCTCCTCCAGAAGACTCACCTGATGAAAAGAAATTAAATGATGGTAAACTGATTGCACCTACTGGTGAAGATAATTTGTCCAATGATGGATTTAAATTTGGGTTTATAAACCAAGTTGTAATTAATATTAATAGTAATACGAGGAATAATAATAAACCCAACTTCCCAAAGAAATTGCTCATCCAGATAAATACAGACTGCCCCATAACTCCTCCCCAACTGAATTGAGATTGATAAAAGCAAAATTCTAATACAATAGAAGAAATTGCCATTATAAATATGGTGTGCGTAGCAAATTTTATCGTTCCTAAGATTGGTTTTTTACGCATTAAATCAAAACCTAGCTTTATTAATATGACCACGATTCCGAATGAACTTAAACCAAATCCCCAATAAAAAAATGAATTTGCGGTGATCGCACCAAAACGACCGAGCATATTATCAACTACTACATCTCCTTGAAACATTAATCCCCAAGAATATTTTAATACTTTATCTTGGTCTGTAGTCCACGTAAAAAAGTATGAAATAAATGCTAGCGTTAGATACAACGCCACAAATAGACAAATAATGCCAAGGACTTTGGGTGTCCTTTCATCATTTACCAAACTTAACAACATAGGCTTCTTGGCAGCCTTTCTTTTCTTCTTAGCCATTTAATCGGGTTTTAGGAATACGCCCGCAAGGTAAAAACAATATTTTACATATTATAATAATTTGTAATATGTTATTGAATTTATGTGTGGAATGAATCTTAGCTGGCATTGTCTTAATGATTGACTATAAATAATTAGCGTTCAATAGTTTAAGTCTTGTTTTTATCTTAAATTCGCGCAACAAAAACTAAAATTATTTACTATGAGCCATAAAATTTTTATAGCTGGGGCGGGGGGAATTGGATCAGCGACTGGTCTAATATTAGCTAATAAGGAAGATTTCGATTGTGAAATTTTTATTGGTGATAGATTTGAATCTGCAAGTCAAAGTGCAAAAACTTTTATTTCAGAAGGTACAAACGGGAAGGCGAATGTCACACCTGTAGTTATTCCAGAATCTGGTAGCTCTGATGAGTTAAATAAAGTATTGGAGCAATGTGATATTATATTGGATTGTCTTCCGGGTTCTCAAGCACCAAGGTTGGCACAATTTTCAAAAGACTTTAATCTTCATTACGCTAATCTTACTGAATATGTTCATGAAACAAATTTGGTTACAGAAATAGCAAAAACGGCAGATACTGGATTTATCCTACAGACTGGTCTTGCACCTGGATTTATCAATGTATTGGCAATGAAATTATACAATGATTTTGTAAGTCAACATAAAGTTGAAAAAGTGGACAGGATAGAAATGAAGGTGGGTGCACTTTCTGACCATGCATTAGCGCCGCATTTTTATGCGTTTACTTGGAGTCCTATTGGCGTAGCAACAGAATATGTAAAAGACGCATTGGCGGTAAGAAACTATGAAACGAATGCTGTACCATCATTATCAAATATTCAAAAGATAATCATCGATGGTCAATTGTATGAGCAGAACTTTACTTCCGGTGGAGCTGCTGATCTACCAGAAGCATTGGCTGGAAAAGTTAGAGATTTGGATTATCAGACATTAAGGCATCCTGGTCATTATGAGTGGGCAAAAAATATCATTGATAATACACCAGAAGGCGTAGATAAGATTCAACACCTAGAAACAACAATGTTAGAAAACATACCAATGGTAGAAGATGACATAGTTATTGTCTATGCTAATGTGATCGGAAAAGATGACAAAGGTGTCCTTAGATCTGTTGAAGGATCTTATGCTATTAAGCCAAGTTATGTAGGTACTAAAAAGTTGAGAGCAATCCAAACAACTACTGCAGCTCCTTTGTGCGAGGCGGCATACATGTTATTGACTCAAGATTTAAAAGGTCCCGTATTTCAAAGTATGATTGATCCAGAAAAATTTATCAATGGACCGTTTGTAAAAGCAATTTACGGGTAACTACTCTATTCGTTTTTACGACTAAAAAATAAAGACTTATCATAGCAGGTAAAATTTACTTGCTATGATTTTTCTCAAGTCTATCTCTTTTCGGTTATAAATTTTCTAAATTTCCTTTCTATAGAATCTGTTTTGACAAATCAACATCAAATACTCAAACACCTTTCAGGACAGATAAATTCTCTACTTTAATAACCGATTAAAATACTTATATAATCGCTCAATCTTTCTAATTTGAAGGTGCAACCATAAATTATTGAGTGGAAAAATGTATAAAATAATGGCAGTTTTTTCCACTTAATAATATTATTCTGTGGAAAAATGTATACATTTATAAGAGATTTTTCCACAGAATAAATTTAGTATGGAAAATATAATAGGTAGAATTACACAGTGTAAAAAGCTTAATAAGATTCTAAAATCAAAGCGCGCAGAGTTTCTTGTTGTTTACGGAAGACGTAGGGTTGGGAAGACATATCTCATTA
>JAHDBF010000070.1:0-1811 GCA_020630525.1 Saprospiraceae bacterium | reverse complement strand
GCAGAGTTTCTTGTTGTTTACGGAAGACGTAGGGTTGGGAAGACATATCTCATTAGAGAGTATTTTTCTAAAAATATGGTGTTTGACTTTTCTGGAGCATACAATGTCGAAAAGAATACACAGTTAGAGAATTTCTTTTCTGAATACCTAACTCGAACCAAAGCGAAAAAAGAAACAACAATCCCTGACAGTTGGAATGAGGCATTCCGGTATCTCGCCAGTTATTTACAAGGATTACGAAAGAATAGGAAGCAGGTAGTGTTTATTGACGAATTGCCATGGCTTGACACGCATAAATCTGGCTTTGTCTCTGCACTTGAATACTTTTGGAATCAATATGTGGTTAAGATGGACAACATCGTACTTGTGGTCTGTGGTTCTGCCAATTCTTGGATACAAAAGAAAATATTTAAATCAAAAGGAGGATTATACAATCGAGTAACACAGCGCATAAAGTTAGAACCATTTACACTTGCTGAAACAGAACTGTTGTTTAAAAGTAACAAGGTAAAGCTGTCACGCTATCAGATTATTGAACTGTATATGGCGATGGGTGGAATTCCACACTATCTTAAGGAAGTGCAAGTAGGAAAAAGCTCAATACAATCAATTGACGAGATATGTTTTAGCAAAGATGGTCTATTGTATGATGAATTTAATCAACTCTACCCTTCTATATTTAATAATGCCGAAAATCATTTGGCAATCATAAATGCGCTAAGCAAAAAGCCACAAGGACTAACGAGGAAAGAACTGGTAAAATCATCCAAACTGACAGACGGAGGAATAGTAAGCAGAACGATAACTGAATTGGAAGAAGCTGGATTTATCTCTATACACCTACCTTTTTTAAAAAAGAAGAAAGATGCTATATTCAAGTTGGCAGATTTTTACTCTTTGTTTTACTACAAGTTTATAAAGAACAATCGAAATATGGGAAAAGGCAGTTGGGAAAAAATCTGTAAAACTGCATCGTATAAAGCATGGAGTGGATACGCATTTGAAAATGTGTGTTTTGCACACATCGCACAGATTAAAATTGCATTAGGGATTGCAGGAATACACAGCAATACTTCATCTTGGAAACATATAGGAAATAAAGAATTGCCAGGTGCGCAGATAGACCTACTCATAGAAAGAGACGATCACGTAATAAATCTTTGTGAAGCAAAATTTACCAAAGAACCATTTCTACTCAACAATACTTATGCTAAAAAACTAAGAGAAAAAATGCTCATATTTAAAGAAGCTACAAAAACAAAACATACCATTTTCAATACAATATTAACAACATATCCATCAATAAAAAACGAATATCACCTTGAACAAATACAATCAGAAGTAACGATGGATGCACTGTTTAGCTAAATTATTCTGCGGAAAAATGTAGGTAAAAAAGATACATTTTTCCACTGAATAAATATAAGCACTACAGCATTTCATGAATTTCAACTGACAAGAAATATAGGTCAGTTTATGTTGATGCTAATATTGTTATAGTATGTCCTTCAGCAAGGATAACGTCATTGGCTCTCAATTTTTTTCTTTTTCTAAACTCTACCGTTCCATTCACTTCTACTAATCCATCTTCTATTAATATATTGGCATGACCACCACTTTGAGCAATATCAACGATCTTTAATAATTTATTTAGCTCAATAAATTCATCCGTAGGTCTAAGGGTAAATTCTTTATTTTGGCTTTGCATATTATACTAGTTAATGCTATTTAAAGAAATTAAAGATACTAGATAAATGTTTAAGTTATTCCTTTATTGGATTATCATCTCTGTTACTATTGGCCACACAACC
>JAHDBF010000215.1 GCA_020630525.1 Saprospiraceae bacterium | reverse complement strand
TAGCTTAATGCATGAAAAGTAATACATAATACTTGAATCCCCAATAAATATGCCATAACTTCGTATGAATTATAATACTTTATGTGTTAATTTAGTGCTTTATGACTGATAATTCATACATTAATTGGGGTTTGCTTAGCGATATGGCCATAGAGAAAGAAATTGGCCGCTATGTCCGAAAAGTTCGTCAGCAACAAAACAAAACCCAAAAGGAGCTTGCTGATGCTGCAAATATTAGCCGATCTACCTTAAGTCTATTGGAACGTGGAGAGTCTGGAAACCTGAAAACCTTTATAAAAGTGTTACGGGTTCTTGATAAATTGCAATTGCTTAGTGGGTTTAAATACATGTCTCCGATTAGCCCAATCACTATGGCAAGAGAGCAGCACAAATCAAAAGAACGCGTAAAACACCGTAAAGGATATAGTGCACCTACTAAGAAAAAATCTGATTGGTAATGATTACAACTGCTTTTGTTAAAATATGGGATGAGCTTGTTGGTGCAGTGGCTTGGAATGAAGATGATCAATTGGCAAGCTTTGAATATGATCCTTCTTTTTTAGATAATAATTGGGATTTAGCTCCATTGAAAATGCCAATAAGTGCAGGGCCACAGATCTATAGTTTTCCAGAACTTAGGCCTGCAAGGAATTCAGTTTATGACACTTTCAAAGGCTTACCTGGATTATTGGCAGATATGCTTCCAGATAAATATGGTAATCAATTGATTGATGCATGGTTGGCAAAAGAGGGAAGACCAGCTAACTCAATGAATCCTGTGGAAAAACTTTGTTTTATTGGATCACGTGGTATGGGTGCGTTGACATTTGAACCAACACAAATTAAAGGAAGAAAGCTTGCCTATAAAATAGAATTGTCTTCTTTGGTCGATGTCTCTAGGAAAATGTTACAGATGCGTTCTGATTTCAAAACAAAAATCAGTAATGATGAAGAAAAAGCAATGCAAGATATTTTGCGGATTGGAACTTCGGCAGGTGGCGCAAGACCAAAAGCAGTAATTGCATTTAATGAAAAAACGAGAGAAGTAAAATCTGGTCAAGCTAAAGCTCCGAAAGGATTTGAACATTGGTTGATAAAATTAGATGGTGTAAGTGATGCACAGTTTGGAAAGTCAATGGGTTATGGTCGGGTAGAGATGGCATATTATCTCATGGCAAAAGATTGCGGTGTCGATATGATGGAGTGCCGCCTAATAGAAGAAAATGAACGGGCACATTTTATGACAAAGCGATATGATCGGACAGGGAGTAATACACGCCATCATGTGCAAACTTGGTGTGCAATGAACCATTTTGATTTTAACGAAATGACAAGTTATAGTTACGAACAATTATTTCAAACCATGCGTGCATTGGGATTGGATTATCAAGAAGCGAAACAAATGTTCCGTAGAATGGTGTTTAATGTCTTAGCAAGAAATTGTGATGATCATACTAAGAATTTTTCTTTTCGGATGAAGAAAGATCAAGATTGGACTTTGGCACCTGCATATGATATTTGTCATGCATACGATCCAAAAAGTATATGGGTGTCACAGCATGTATTAAGCATTAATGGTAAAAGGAAAAACCATACAAAGGAAGACCTGTTAACTGTGGCAAAATCTATGAATATCAAAAAAGCCAATCTCATTATTGATGAGGTGAAGTATTCAGTAAATAACTGGAAGAAATTTGCAGATCAAGTTGACGTCGATAAAAAATTGAGAAACGCCATTCAAAAAACTTTTATCGATTTATAACAAGACTCAGAATTGAATAAAATAGATTTGAATTTACTCAAAATCAGGGCAAGTAATTTTCTTTATATTATGTACCTTACCTGATATTAAACTAATCAAAGTAATTATTAAAACTCCAAAAATGAAAATTGTTACAATCTTATTAAGTGCAATTTACTTGCTCCTTAGTGTCCAATCTTTCGCGCAAATAGAAGGTGACAACCTCTTTCAAAATGATCAAATAGTTAATATCGAACTAGAGTTTGATCAAGCAGGATTTTGGGATAGTCTTGTATTAAACTATGCTACAGAAACTTATATGAAAGCAGATCTAACGATCACAGATACCACAGGAACATATTCTTTTGAAGATGTAGGTGTACGATTAAAAGGAAATTCTAGTTATAGTCATCCCGGAAATAAAAAGTCATTCAAAATTGATTTTAATAAATACGTTTCAGGACAAAATTATGATGGGCTTAAAAAATTGAATCTTAGTAATGGGTTCAAAGACCCTAGTTTGATGCGAGAAAAAGTGTTTTTTGATATGTGCAGAACGGTAGGTGTACCTGCTCCAAGAGCGAACTTTGCCAATGTCTATTTTAATGGTACGCTTTGGGGGTTTTATACATTGGTCGAACAAATTGATGACCAATTTTTAGATTGGAAAATAGAAGATGATGACGGTAATTTATTTAAGGCCGCAGCAAATTTTGGCGGTGGACCAGGAAGTAGTGATAATGCAGCTGACTTAGTTTATTATGGTGATGATTATAACGCATACATAGAACGTTATGAGTTGAAGACAAATGAAGAAGAAAACGATTGGTCAGACCTAATCGAATTTGTTGATTTTGTAAACAATGCTACACCAAGTGAGTTTGAGAATGAAATTAGCGATCATTTACAGATGGATGAATACATTCGTTCAATCGCCTTGGATAATTTATTTAGTAATCTTGATAGCTATACTGGATCCGCTAGGAATTACTACATTTATCATAATCTTACAACAGATAAATGGGAGTGGATCAAGTGGGATGGCAATGAAGCTTTTGGATCTTATAGAGCTGGTCCTGGAGTAACCGATATGACTTCCCTAGATATAGACTATCATAATGCTGATCGACCACTTATAGATATGGTGTTTAGTAGTCCATTGTATTATAATCTTTATCAAGCAGAAATTTGTAACATTGTTGACAATTATTTTAATGTAGAATTCCTTCATCCAAAAATAGATGCTTTAAAAACAATGAT
>JAHDBF010000069.1:13410-18791 GCA_020630525.1 Saprospiraceae bacterium | reverse complement strand
TAACTAATAAATATGGTCAAAACCGATTTGCCAAACCATCGATCTGACTTTGTCCGTAGTCATATTTTAAGAACCCTAATGTTCCTGAGTTAACTTTTATCGAGAAGTTATAACTGTTTATTGCAGGATACCACTCAAAGTTCATATCCCAACAATGTAGTTTTCTAGAAAATCTAAAAGCTGGGTATACAAATTTGTTGGTTTTAAAGTCGTAGCTAAAATTTTGGATAACCAAATTCCAATTTTTTGTTAGCGGTATATTTCCTGACATTCGTAAAGAGTGTACATTGACAAAGGAAGTATCAATGCCTTTAGTTGATTGAAAATTGTACTGAATCTCATGTTCTATACTGAAATTTTCAAGCCATTTTTCTATGCTCCATAATTCATTACTATCGTTTTTGTCATCAGTTTTTTCTTCTTGATTATCTTTGTTTTTAGCAAAGAAATTGATGAAATCTTTGGCCTTGAGTCTTGTACTTAGTTTTAAAAATCCATCATCTAGTCTTACCAAAGATTTTCCAGTAGAGCTAACTAGCGTACTTGTTTTACCATTTTCATTTTCTACATAAGGATCAAATCTGAAATTAAATGAAAACGTGGTTGCTCCTTTAAACCATCTTGATGTTCCCGAGGTATTTACAGGAGCATAATTAAGAGAGTCCGCAGCGAAATTATATCTACTTGAGATTCTCATCTGGTCAAATATTTTTATCTTTTTCTCTTTTTCTTCTTTCTTAGAATAGTACTTCATTTCCATAACTCCAGTCACTCCGTAATTGGCATTAAATTGGGTTTCTGACAAGCCTGGTACACTGATGGCACTACGTTGAAAAGGAGAATATTCGATTAAATCATCTTCATCCAATCCAGTTTCTAGGGTTAACTCGTATAAATCTTTTGTGTTTGGGTCAAATGAGATGCTTGCGCTGGGTTTGATGGTCTGTCTCCATCCTCTAAACCAGCCTTTTGCAGATGGGATTGTTGCAAATAATTGAGTATTAAAACCAGCAGAAACTGAAAAATCTCTGTATGGTTTGAACCCATTAACAAAGGTATCTTGTACTTCAAATAAAATTGTGTCTCTCTCAACAATCGTATCTATAGTCATATTATTTCTAAAGATTGTCGAATCGACATTAACGAGTGATTCTACTCCTACATAATCTTTTTCCAATGTCTTCCACACCCAATCTTCATCATAACTTATAGAAGGCGTAAAATTGAAATATTTTAAAAATCTGAATGATGCATCAGAACGCATACTATGGCTTACTCCTGTCCGCATTTCGTCGAAAAACTGTTTATCAAAAAATGTACTATCCGTGGTTTCGGTATAGTTTTTAATTTCGGAATTATATCTGTAGCTGATCTTTTCGAACCATTTTTCTTTATTTCCAGAACTATTTTTTCGTTTAAAGGGATAAATGGTATTCATCCTAATTTGGATGTCCGGCAATGTAATTGATACTTTTCTTGTTTGTGTATTTTGTTCGTGTCTAAATGCCAAAGAAAAAGTAAATGGAGTTCTTGGCATTGAATGGCTATATGAGAAATTAGAACGATAGATGTTTTGAAATGTCGAATTAGCATCATTCCTTCTCATGGCAGCATAATTTTGACTTTGTACTTCTATTGATCCACTTATATTTCTGTAAGGATGAGCTTTAGCTTCTTGATTATGTTTTAGACTAATAGAAAAACTTTTGGTTGATTTAAAAATACTTTCTCGTTTTCCTGTTTTAAAATCATCGTCAATAGTTTCAATTCTTTGGTTGTAATATCCAAGATTAAATCTTCCATTATTTCTATATCTTTTTTTATAGTTAGATTCAATGTTTACTCCATGTGTGCCGCTGGTATAAATATCACCTCTGACAATCAAATTGGCATATTCATTTAATGGGAAATACCATCCTATGTTTTCTAATCCAAATCCATTTTGTTGTGAATAATGAAAATCTTGATCAAACAATAAACCTGTTGATTCTCCATCTGTAAGCGGAAAAAATCCAAAAGGAATCCATATTGGTGTTGGGACACCACCAAGCTCCAAATTAGATGGACCAATGACTGCTACCTTGTCCGTTATCATTTTCATTTTACTACTGCGAATTCCAAAATGTGGTTCGGGGTGATCACATGTTGTGATTAATGCATTCTTATTATAGACCACTTTTTCGTTGTGAACAGAATCACCAGCAAAAGAAACGTACTTGGTAATTTCTCCATGTATAAACAATTCTCCTTCGGTAGTGATGGCATCGTAGACTATTCCTCTTTCTTCTTTAAAGTTATATTTTAGTTTGTTGTAATTGAATTCTCTTTCACCATCATTAAAAATTGGTTTTTGGATGGTGTCGCCTTTTTCATTCCTTATGAATTCTGCAATGGCTATATTATTTTCTGTATCCAGCTGAATATAACCTGCTTTAAGTTTCATCTCTCCATAATCTACATACGCCTCACCATACAAGTGTACTATATTGTGTTTAATATCTATTAGTTGGGAATCTATGCTACCATAACTAATCGGAGTATCCAATCCATCATCTGAGAATTTGATTTGCTTATTACCTGATTTTGGTCGGACTATTGAATCGCGGGGAGTATCTAATTTAACTTGCTTTTTGATATTGGAATCTGGTATAATTGTGTCATTAGAAGGTTTTTTATTTTCTTTATGAGCAAGCCGACCTATAGAATCTTTATGTACAGGCTTCCCTACCTCATCTAGAATCTTCTCTTTAAAAACATTTCCTCTAAAAGAATCCAAATTATTTGATTGCTTTTTCTCATTTTCTAGCAATAAAGTATCTGTTTGTGCAAGCGGAACTTGCACAAAAGAACACATTAGAAATAAATATATTATGTAATTACTTAATTTCAAATAAGTTATATAAATTTACAGTCTCACAAAGGTACTAAAACTCAAAATAATGACTCTACTTACACAGGTATATAGATCAGTTTTCTTGTCATATATCGTACTATTTTCGCATAGTATTCTAAATGCGCAATACGATAATAGAAATTTAACGTTTCACCAATCAAGTTTATCGTCATTTGATGGAACATTTGACGTTGTTATTGATCCAGGTCATGGCGGATCAGATAAAGGATGTACAGGTTCTATCTGTCATGAAAAAGATGTTGTCCTTGAGTTGGCTCTTGAGTTGGGCAAATCACTCCAAATGCAAAATCATAATATTAGGGTTCACTATACTCGAACTTCAGATGAATTTGTTTCGCTAGCGGATAGAATAAAATTTGCCAATGACTTAGGAGGAGATTTATTTCTCTCATTACACTTTAATGCAGATTCGCACCAATATGTAAATGGTTCTGAGACTTATGTTGGAGGATTGGATTTTGTACATGCGCATGATGAAGATCATCACGGTCATGGGCATTCCATAATTGATAATGCTACTAAGCAAGAATTAAAGAAATATGAGCTTAATAATAGTGATAAAATGGTTGTTCTTAAACAGAGTTTGGATTTGGCAGCAATGATAGAGGGAGGATTTGAAAGAGATTTGCCATTTAAAAGTAGAGGAGTAAAAGAAGCTGGGTTTGCTGTATTGAAATACATTAATATGCCTGGTGCATTGATCGAAGCAGGATTTTTGACTAATAAAAAGCAAGAGAAATTCATCAATTCTAAAGAAGGAATTCAAGAAATGTCTACTTGTCTTTCAAATTCTGTTACTGCATTTTTATCCGATTTAGAACAACAGTATCATAGTTTAAACCGATCATTGGTAGTAACTAAAAATCATAAACAAAAGCCTGTTGTGACGAATATTCCCATTAATAAAGAACCAAAATCATTTGCTATAAAAGTAGCCTCTTCTGCAAAAATGCCGATACTTAATTTTGATAAAAAATGGGACAACTTAAAAGCCATTACTGTCAAAAAATCTGGCAATACTTTTCACTATCTAACAGGGCAATACGATTCTCCTGAGGACGCAAAAGCGCAATTAACCGTTATTAGAGGTTTGGGTTTTGAGCATGCATATGTTACAGAGATTAAATCTTCATCTCCAAAGAGAAAAGCGATTAAATATACTGCTGGAGATTAATCAAATTAAACCATTTATTGCTCCATATAAACTTATAAAAACTCCTAACTCATTGTTATATTAGTTTTGATCATTATATGCTGGATCGTTCTCTGGTAGTTCGTAGTCTTTTTGTTTTTTTCCGAATACAGAAACACTGAGGTATCTCTTAGGATTTAATCTTAAATCTTGGAGGAGGAAAGCAAGGTTTTCTGAGGTTTTATTAAGGTTGTCGTACAGTTCTTTTTCATTTAAAAGTTTTCCCATTGAGCTTTGGTCAGAATTTAACTTTTCTATGGTTGTTGTCAATCCTTGGACGGTCGCTTTTGTATCAGAGATGAGTGTTTTTGCATCCACCATTGCAGCATTGGCACTATCTAGCGTTTGGTTAGATTTATCGACAGTATTTGATAATTCTAATTTTGAAAGATCATTTGTTAACCCTTGGACATTGGCAAGTAAGCTATTAATGATTTCATTATTACTTGCTAAGTTTGAACTTATGTCATTCAGATTTGACATTGTTTTCGAGAGGTTCTGTTCTGTATTAGATAGTAATCTATTGATGTTTTTGGTCATATTGTTTAGATTGACCATTGTTTCTTCGAGATTTAAGATGGTGTTTCCGATTGGGTTATTAGGATCTGCTTCTTTAAGCTTATTGAAAACAGTATCCATTGTCGGAGACAGTTTTCCGATGTAGCTATCAATTTCATTTTCAGAAATCATACTACCTAATAATCCAACAGAATTCCCTTGAATGAGATCTCCTGATTCCGCACAATTGGTATTACAAAAAGCATCAAAAATCAGTTCTATTTGTCTACCACCCATAATAGATGGAGAGATTAATTGCGCTTTAGCATCTTTAGGGATTCTAATTCTATCTTCAACATTATAGGTTACTGATAATGGCATTGCATCATCTGGATTTAATTGAATGTCTATGACATCCCCAACTTTGTACCCTTTAACCATAATAGGCGCTGCTATTTCTAGTCCATTAACTTCTTCAAATTTTGATGTAAATACATTTACATTTTGAAATACGTTTTGACCTTTAATATAAGTATAACCCCAAATGGAAGCAACTATGGTAATCAATGCTAATATGCCTAATCTAACTTCTTTTTTCATCTTGAATTTATAATTCTGTTCTATAAAATTAAAGATTATCGTCTTTTTATCAGGACAAGATATATACTTTAAATTTGATCTATTCTAATTCTAATGTTAATTGATTATTTATAACCAATCTTTGGACATAATCCTCAGATTAAAATCGTAATGTCAATTATGCTTTTACAAATTAAT
>JAHDBF010000069.1:0-13310 GCA_020630525.1 Saprospiraceae bacterium | reverse complement strand
CTTATAAAAACCGCAAACTCTTCGTTAGAAATAGCTTTTGCTATACCTGCGTTTTCTACTTCGATTTATCAATTTTAAGCTTATTATCCTGTTGGACATTAACAACCATAAGTTGTACGAATATCTAAGTTGATAAAATCGAATAAATATAACGATGTCAAAAAAAAAGGAGTCAATTTCTTGACTCCTCTAATACAACATTATGTTGTACTTATTCTTCAGCGACTACCTCTTCAGTAGTTTCTTCCTCTACTACTTTGACTGCAGGTTTTACGATCAACCTTCTAAAAGGTTTAAATCCAGTTCCTGCAGGTATGTTCTTACCAGAAATCACATTTTCCTTAAGTCCCATCAATGTATCTTTCTTAGCTGCAATTGCTGCTGTACTCAATACCTTGGTTGTTTCCTGGAAAGATGCAGCTGATATCCAACTGTGTGTTCCAAGAGAAGATCTTGTAATACCTTGAAGAATTGGTTTTGAAGTGGCAGCTACAGCTTGTCTAAACTTAACTACTTTCTTATCATTTCTCTTTAAGTAAGAATTTTCTTCTCTTATTTGTCTTAGTGATACCAACTGACCAGGTCTTAATTTTGTAGATTGGCCTGCATCGATGATGATATTTTTATCAAATACCCAGTCATTTTCTTCTAAGAAGTCATACTTTTCTACTGGTTCTCCTTCTAGGAATTTAGTATCTCCTGGGTCTTCTATTTCTACCCTTCTCATCATTTGTCTTGCAATTACTTCAATATGTTTGTCATTAATCGCAATACCCTGAGAACGGTAAACTTCTTGGATTCCATTTACTAAATATTGTTGAACAGCAAATGGACCTTGGATACTTAAAATATCAAATGGAGAAGTAGCTCCATCAGAAAGTTGCGTTCCTGCTTTTACGAAGTCACCTTCTTGTACTAATATCAATTTAGATTTACCAATTAAGTATTTGTGCTTTTGCTCTGTTTTTGCATCCTCTACAAATACCTCTTGATTTCCTCTTTTAATTTTTCCGAAAGAAACAATACCGTCAATTGCTGCAGTAACTGCAGGATTAGAAGGGTTTCTTGCTTCAAACAATTCTGTAACTCTAGGAAGACCACCGGTAATATCTGATAATTTTCCTAATTTTCTTGGAATCTTTGCTATTCTCTGTCCAGAGATTACATCTTGACCATTTTCGACATCGATATAAGCACCTACTGGTAAGTTATAAGACTTGATTTCTTCGCCTTTCGGAGAAAGGATTTTAATAGAAGGAATCATTTTCTTATTCTTGGTTTCTACAACAACATAATCGACGTTACCCGTTTGATCATCAACTTCCTTTCTAAATGTTTCCATTTCTACTAAGTCATTGAATTCGATGATACCAGCAAATTCAGAAACGATAGGTGCGTTAAATGGATCCCATTGAGAAATCACATCTCCTTTTGCGATTTTCTGACCATCTTTTATCATCAATTCCGAACCATATTGAATATGCTTTGAAGCATAGATTTTTTTGGTTTCTGGATCGACGATTCTCACCTCACCAGATCGAGAAAGTACAATTTTCGATATTTTATTGTCATTGTTATAATCAATAACTTTAATACTATCAAATTCTACTAACCCATCAAATTTAGAAACCAATTCTGATTCCGTTTGAGATACAGATGCGATACCCCCAACGTGGAAGGTTCTCAATGTTAACTGTGTTCCTGGTTCACCAATACTTTGAGCAGCAATAATTCCTACAGAATCTCCAAGTTCCGCGATTCTATTCACGGCTAGGTTTTTACCATAGCATTTAGTACATACTCCTCTTGGTGTTTCGCAAGTAAGTACTGATCTAATTCTTATGGCTTCTATGCCAGCTTCTTCTATAGCATCCGCAATATCGTCAGTAATGTAATCTCCTGCTTTCAAAATTACCTCCTCTGTTTCTGGATGGTAAACATCATCTAAGTTAAATCTACCAGCAATTCTGCCTGCCAACGATTCTACAATTTTATCGTTTTCTTTGAATGCTGTGACTTCTATGCCTCTTAATGTATCACAATCATGCTCGTTAATAACTACATCTTGAGAGACATCCACTAGTCTTCTGGTCAAATAACCTGCATCGGCAGTTTTCAAGGCTGTATCGGCCAGACCTTTTCTCGCACCGTGGGTAGAGATAAAATAATCTTGAATAGATAAACCTTCTAAGAAGTTTGATAATATTGGATTCTCGATAATAGATCCACCAGTATCACCAGATTTTCTAGGTTTTGCCATCAATCCCCTCAATCCACACAACTGCTTAATCTGTTGCTTAGAACCCCTTGCTCCAGAATCAAGCATCATGTATACTGAATTGAATCCGTTTTTATGCTCTGCCAACTCTTTCATAAGATTTTCAGTAATCTTATTATCGGCATAAGTCCATTTATCAATTACCTGATTGTAACGCTCGTTTGGCGTAATCAATCCCATGTTATAACTTTCCCAAACTTCACCTACTTCTGCATGTGCTTCTTCTAGAGTTTTCTCTTTAACTGTTGGGGTAATTAAATCTCCTAAGTTAAATGACAAACCACCTTTGAATGACCAGTAGAATCCTAGAGTTTTAATTTTATCAAGGAATTCTGCTGTGGTAGGGAAATCAGTGATTCTAATTACCTCACTGATAATCTTTTTTAAGTTCTTTTTAGATAAAACTTGATTTACGTAAGGAACAGTTTCTGGTACACTTTCGTTAAATAAGATTTTACCTACCGTAGTATCGTAAAATTTAGATTTTAGCACACCTTCTTCATCTTCTTCCATCACTCTCACTTTTACACTTGCGTGTAAGTCAGCTTTTCCTTCGTTGTAAGCAATCATTGCTTCTTCTGCACTATAGAAAGTCTTACCATTACCTTTTATATCAACGCCTTCTGGATATGACTTAGTTAGGTAATACAGCCCAAGAACCATATCCTGCGAAGGAAGAGTTATTGGAGATCCATTTTGCGGATTTAGCATGTTGTGACAAGCAAGCATCAGTACTTGAGCTTCCAATATCGCTGCATGTCCAAGAGGAACGTGTACGGCCATCTGGTCACCGTCAAAATCGGCGTTAAACGCACCACAAACCAATGGGTGAAGTCTAATCGCTTTTCCTTCTACCAATATTGGCTGGAAAGCCTGAATAGAAAGTCTGTGCAGTGTCGGGGCTCTGTTTAAAAGAATTGGGTGACCTTTAAGTATGTTCTCCAGGATTTCCCAGATTACTTGGTCTTTTCTATCAACCAATTTCTTAGCTGATTTAACCGTTTTTACGATACCTCTTTCTATCAATTTTCTAATGATAAATGGCTTGAATAGTTCAGAAGCCATTCCTTTAGGGAGTCCACATTCGTGAATCTTTAGATTAGGTCCAACAACGATTACAGATCTACCAGAATAATCTACCCTTTTTCCAAGTAAGTTCTGTCTAAATCTACCTTGCTTACCTTTAAGGATATCACTCAAAGATTTTAATGCTCTACCACCTTCTGCTTTTACGGCATTAGATTTTCTAGAGTTATCGAAAAGAGAATCAACTGCTTCTTGAAGCATTCTTTTCTCATTTCTTAAGATAACTTCAGGAGCTTTTATTTCCAAAAGTCTCTTTAATCTATTGTTTCGGATAATTACCCTACGGTAAAGATCATTCAAATCAGAACTTGCGAAACGTCCACCATCAAGAGGTACCAATGGTCTTAATTCTGGTGGAATTACTGGAAGGTAATCGATGATAGTCCATTCTGGTCTGTTATCGATGTCTTTTTGTCCTTCTCTAAAAGCTTCTACAACTCTTAATCTTTTTAATGCTTCAGATTTTCTTTGTTGGGAAGTTTCTGTTGCTGCTGCGTGTCTAAGACTGTATGATAACTCATCCAATTCTAAATTCATCAATAGGTCTCTAACAGCGTCAGCGCCCATTTTTGCGATAAATTTATTAGGATCAGAATCTTCTAACATCTGATTTTCTTTCGGTAAAGTATCTAATACTTGGAAGTACTCTTCCTCAGTAAGTAAATCTTTTACTTCAATTTCTCCTTCCTTTACACCAGGTTGGATAACAGCATATCTTTCGTAATAGATGATTGACTCTAACTTCTTAGAAGAAAGACCAAGCATGTATCCGATCTTGTTAGGTAATGATTTGAAGAACCAAATGTGTACAACAGGAACGACCAATTTAATGTGTCCCATTCTCTCTCTTCTCACCTTCTTTTCGGTTACTTCTACACCACATCTATCACATACAATTCCTTTGTATCTGATTCTTTTATATTTTCCACAATAACATTCAAAATCCTTTACCGGTCCAAAAATTCTTTCGCAGAATAAACCATCTCTTTCTGGTTTATATGTACGATAATTTATGGTTTCAGGCTTTAGAACTTCTCCAAATGATCTTTCCAGAATATCGTCTGGAGAGGTAAGGCAAATCCTAATAGATTCGAATGATTTTTGGTTTGCTGACTTCTTTTTAAAAGACATATATTAAGCTTTGAAAGTAGTGTTAGTCAAATTTTACGTCTAGTGCTAATCCTCTTAATTCATGCACCAATACATTAAATGATTCAGGAATACCAGGTTCTGGTAGGTTATCACCTTTTACGATTGCTTCGTAAGTTTTGGCTCTACCAATGATATCATCTGATTTTAGTGTCAATAACTCTCGTAATATGTTAGATGCACCGAATGCCTCAAGTGCCCAAACTTCCATCTCTCCAAAACGCTGACCACCGAACTGAGCTTTACCACCCAATGGTTGTTGGGTAATCAATGAGTAAGGTCCTATCGATCTTGCATGCATCTTATCATCAACCATGTGAGATAGTTTCAACATATAGATAATACCTACCGTTGCTTCCTGGTGGAATCTATCTCCCGTTTCTCCATCATATAAGAATGTCTGACCTAAAGTAGGTAAACCAGCTTTCCCAATATATTCATCAATCTCAGCAAGACTAGCTCCGTCGAAAATTGGGGTTGCAAATTTCATCCCTAGCTTTTGGCCTGCCCAACCTAATACGGTTTCGAATATCTGACCAAGGTTCATCCTTGAAGGTACACCAAGCGGGTTCAATACGATATCTACTGGAGTTCCATCTTCTAAGAAAGGCATGTCTTCGCTACGTACGATCCTTGCCACAATCCCTTTGTTTCCGTGTCTACCGGCTAACTTATCACCAACTTTAAGTTTACGCTTTTTAGCCATGTAAACTTTAGCTAATTTAAGGACACCAGCTGGAAGTTCATCTCCAATACTTACATTAAACTTTTCTCTCTTATACCTTCCAATTTCCTCATTTAATTTGATTGAGTAATTGTGTAATAAGGTTGCAATAGATTTGTTTAATTTATCATCTTTTGTCCAACCAGAATAATCAATTTGGTTGTATTCAATGTTCTTTAATACTTTGGCAGAAAACTTGGTTCCTATCGGAATTAGTTCTTCGTTGTAAATAGTTTTTACTCCTTCAGAAACCATTCCTTTAGTCAATAAAGTCATTTTATCTACCAACTGAGTTTTCAATTCGTTTATCGCAATAGCGTGTTGGTCATCAAGCTTAGAAAGCAATTCTTTTTCTTGAACTTTCTGGAGTTTATCCTTCTTAGCTCTAGCGAATAATTGTTTTCCGATGATTACACCTCTTGTTGATGGGCTGGCTTTTAAAGATGCATCTTTTACATCACCTGCTTTATCTCCAAAGATTGCACGTAATAATTTCTCTTCTGGAGTAGGATCTGATTCGCCTTTAGGCGTAATCTTACCAATTAAAATATCACCTTCTTTTACTAAAGCTCCAACTCTTATGATCCCGTTTTCATCAAGATCTTTAGTTGCTTCTTCAGAAACGTTAGGAATATCATTGGTTAATTCTTCTTCACCCAATTTAGTATCTCTTACTTCTAATTCGAAGTTTTCGATATGTAAAGATGTGAAGATATCTTCTCTTACTACCCTTTCGTTTAATACGATTGCATCCTCAAAATTGTATCCTTTCCAAGGCATGAATGACACCAACAGGTTTTGTCCTATTGCCAATTCTCCTTTCTCGGTTGCGTAACCGTCACAAAGCAATGAACCTAATGATACTCTATCACCTTTTGAGACAATAGGCTTAAGATTGATACAGGTTCCCTGATTTGTTCTTCTGAACTTTATCAAGTCGTATGTCTTAAGATTACTTTCAAAAGAGATGATATTCTCCTCTTCTGATCTGTCGTATCTAATTATAATTTTATCAGCGTCTACGTATTCTACAACACCATCGCCTTCGGCGTTAATAAGCATTCTAGAATCTTGTGCTACTTTTCTTTCTATACCAGTACCAACGATTGGCGAGCTTGGTCTAACCAAAGGAACCGCCTGACGTTGCATGTTAGATCCCATCAGGGCTCTATTGGCATCATCATTTTCCAAGAAAGGAATTAACGATGCGGATACACCTACAATCTGGTTAGGAGCGACATCCATATATTCTACTTCCTTTGGAGAAAGTAAAGGGAAGTCACCGTGTTCTCTAGACTTAATACTATCTATTTGAAAAGCTCCATGCTCATCAAAAGGTGCATTGGCTTGCGCTATTTTAGCATAATCCTCTCCTTCGGCACTTAAGTATTGAATATCAGAATTTACTTCTACTACCCCGTCAGTTACTTTTCTATATGGTGTTTCTAAGAATCCCATTTTGTTCACTTTAGCGTGAACGCAAAGTGTAGAAATCAAACCAATGTTAGGTCCTTCAGGAGTCTCAATCGTACAAAGTCTGCCATAGTGACTGTAGTGTACATCTCTTACTTCGAAACCTGCTCTTTCTCTAGATAAACCACCTGGTCCAAGTGCAGAGATTCTTCTTTTGTGGGTAATCTCAGAAAGTGGATTTGTTTGATCTAAGAATTGTGAAAGCTGACTTGTTCCGAAAAACGAATTAATTACTGAAGATAAAGTTCTCGCATTGATCAAGTCAATTGGCGTAAAAACTTCATTGTCTCTAACATTCATTCTCTCTCTGATGGTTCTTGCCATTCTTGCAAGACCTACACCAAATTGTGCATATAATTGCTCTCCAACTGTTCTAATTCTTCTATTAGATAAATGATCGATATCATCCAATTCTGCTTTGGAATTGATCAAATCTACAAGATATTGAACGATAGAGATTATATCTTCTTTGGTAAGCACTTGGTTGTCGATAGGAATTTCTAAGTTCAACTTTTTGTTGATTTTATATCTTCCTACTTCTCCAAGGTTATATCTTTTATCAGAAAAGAATAATTTATCTATGATACCACGAGCTGTTTCTTCATCGGGTGGATCTGAACCTCTAAGTTGTCTGTATATATGCTGAACTGCTTCTATCTCAGAACTTGAAGGATCTTTCTGTAGCGTTTGGTAGATTATTGAGTAATCTTTAGCTGCTTCTTCAGATTCGTTGTCTCTTAATCTTTGTAAGATTACTGTTTCGATATCAGCTTCTTCAATAAGCTTCATATTTGCTTCATCCAACGTATCGTCACGTTCTAGAATAATCTCATTACGCTCGATCGTTACCACTTCACCAGTATCTTCATCCACAAAATCCTCTATCCATTTTCTTAAGACCCTGGCAGCTAATTTTCTACCGATTGCCTTTTTAAATTTAGGAGAATCTACTTTAATTTCTTCTGAGAGTCCAAAGATTTCTAATATGTCTTTATCAGAATCGTATCCTATTGCTCTTAAAAGAGTGGTTACAGGAAACTTCTTTTTTCTATCAATGTATGCGTACATGACATTATTGATGTCTGTAGCAAATTCCATCCAAGCACCTTTAAATGGTATAACTCTAGCAGAGTAAAGTTTAGACCCGTTAGGGTGGAAGTTTAAGCTAAAGAAAACACCAGGAGATCGATGAAGCTGACTTACAACTACCCTTTCGGCACCATTTATGACGAATGTTCCTTTTGGAGTCATATAAGGTATGTTTCCAAGGAAAACATCTTGGACGATGGTTTCGAAGTCGACATGCTCCTCATCATTACATGATAATCTAAGCTTTGCTTTTAGCGGGACACTATAAGATAATCCCCGTTGCATACACTCAGTGATTGTGTATCTAGGAGGATCGATAAAATAGTCTAGAAATTCTAGAACAAATATGTTCCTTGCGTCAGTAATAGGAAAGTTTTCTTGAAAAACTCTAAACAGACCTTCGTGGCCACGATTTTCTGGAGTTGTCTCAAGTTGGAAAAATTCCTTAAATGACTTTAATTGAATTTCTAACAAGTCTGGAGAGGATCCCTGAATCTTAATTTTTCCAAAATTGATTCTTTCTACCAGCTGTTGAGCTATTCCGGTGGTTGCCATTGGATATTTTTGAATAAATATTAACTAAATATATAATGCGAAACCATGCAATATGGTTTTGTTTTCCGATTAAAACAAGAATAGGCCTAGCTATTTTAACAAATAGCTAAGCCGTTATATCTTGTTTCTATGAAAGACCTATAGGTAATTCCAAAGATACTTAAGTTTACTTAAGTTCAACTTCAGCACCTGCAGCTTCTAAAGCAGCTTTGATTGATTCAGCTTCAGCAGTTGGTACGCCTTCTTTAATTACGCCAGGAGCACCATCAACTAATTCTTTAGCTTCTTTAAGGCCTACACCCAATAAGTTTTTCACTTCTTTTACTACAGCAAGTTTAGCACTTCCTGCAGAGTTTAGTACAATATTAAATTCTGATTTTGCTTCAGCAGCACCACCGTCTCCGCCTGCGGCAGGTCCAGCAGCTACAGCTACTGCAGCAGCAGCAGGTTCGATACCATACTCATCTTTTAAAATATCAGCTAATTCACTAACTTCTTTTACTGTTAAATTTACTAACTGATCTGCGATTGTTTTTAAATCCGCCATTTTGTTCGAACTTTAATTTTTGATAAATAAATATATTTATGCGTTGCTTGGAAGCCACATTTATTCGCCTCTCTCTTGGAGGGTTTTTAATAATCCTGCTAGAGTACCGCCACCAGACTTCAAAGCGCTGATTACGTTCTTAGCTGGAGACTGTAATAATCCAACAATTTCTCCTATCAATTCTTCTTTAGATTTGATATTTGCTAATTGATCTAAGGATTCGTCACCTAAATACACTGCTGTATCGATATAAGCAGCTTTTACGAATGGTTTTTCACCACCGCCTTTTCTAAATTCCTTGAATACTTTTGCTGGTTTATTAGCGACATCGCAAAAGAATAAAGATGTAGGACCAGTTAAAGAGTTGTATAACTCTTCATATCTGCTATCCTCTCCTACCTGTTCCATTGCTTTTTTGATCAAAGTATTTTTCGATACTCTCATCATTATGTCACTTTCGAAGCATTTTCTTCTTAAGTTGTTTACTTGATCTACTGTTAATTCAGAAGAATCGGCAATATAAAAGAAGCTACTGTTTTCAAATTTCTCTTTAAGAAATTCTATTTCTGCAATTTTATCTGACTTTTTCATAATAGTAAAATTTGAGCGTTATATCGACTTAGTATCGATAAAAATACCTGGACTCATAGTACTTGCTACAGAAACTGATTTCATGTAAGTACCTTTTGCAGAGGAAGGCTTTAATTTAGAAATAGTGCTTAATAATTCTCTTGCATTTTCAGCAAGCTTTTCTGGTGTGAAAGAAACTCTTCCAACCGCAGAATGAATTATACCATATTTATCAACTCTAAAAGCGATTTTACCACCTTTAACTTCTGATACTGCTGCACCAACATTAGGTGTAACTGTACCAGACTTAGGATTAGGCATTAAACCTCTTGGTCCTAGAATTCTACCAATTTTACCTAGCTTTGCCATTACATTTGGTGCAGCAACGATAACATCAATATCAGTCCAACCTTGGCTGATTTTTTGGATATAATCGTCAAGACCGACGTAGTCAGCGCCAGCATCTTTTGCTTCTTGCTCCTTATCTGGAGTACAAAGTACCAATACTCTTTTTGACTTTCCTGTTCCGTGTGGTAAAACAGATGTCCCTCTTATTGCTTGGTCAGCTTTACGAGGATCAACGCCAAGTCTGATGTGTAAATCTACAGAAGCGTCAAATTTGCAAGTGTTCACTTCTTTAACTAGTGACATTGCTTCAGACAAATCGTAAAGCTTAGACCCATCTACTTTCTGGTTAACCGCTTTACGTTTTTTTGTAATTTTTGCCATAATATATAATATAAGGTAATAGCGCAGTAATAAACCTGCTCCCTTGTTAAGAAATCAATTCTCTTTAAGCTTCAGCTGCTTCTGCAGCCCAAGGTGCATCTCCTTCAACAACCAAGCCCATGCTCCTTGCAGTACCAGCGATCATTTTCATTGCTGAAGCAGAAGTAAAGGCATTTAGGTCTGCCATTTTATCATCCGCAATCACTTTGATTTGATCCCAAGTTACAGTACCAACTTTGTCACGATTTGGCACAGAAGAACCTTTCTTCTTTTTTGCTGCCTCTAGTAATTGCACTGCAGCTGGAGAAGTTTTGATTACAAATTCAAAAGATTTGTCTTTGAAAACAGTAATGATTACAGGAACTACTTTTCCCTGCATTTCTTGAGTTTTTGCGTTGAATCTCTTGCAAAACTCCATTATGTTAACCCCTTTTGCCCCTAAGGCAGGTCCAACTGGTGGCGAGGGATTCGCTTGTCCACCTTTAACTTGTAATTTTATAAATGCTCCAATTTCTTTTGCCATCTTATTTCAGGTTTATGATGTTTTTTCTACTTGCATAAAGTTAAGTTCCACTTCAGTACCTCTACCAAATATTTTAACAATAACTTTTAATTTTTTCTTTTCTTCGTTTACTTCTTTAATATCACCCACAAACTCATTGAAAGGACCATCAATAATTTTAACTGATTCTCCTACAATGTAAGGTTCTAATAAAGACTCTGACAACTCCGAACTTTCATCCACCTTACCTAGCATTCTATTGGCTTCGGAAGGGTGCATTGGAATTGGGTGATTTTTCCCTAAGAAATGAATAACGTTGTTCATACCAGAGATGCCTTGAATGATATCTCCACTAAATTTTTCTTTAATGGCTTCAATAAGAATATAGCCAGGAAGTATATTTCTTTCTAAAATAACTTTCTTGCCGTTTCTAATTTTGTAGACCTTTTCAGAAGGGACAAGCACTTGAAGAACAACTTCACCCCAATTATTCCTTTGAATTTCGAGTTCAATTCTTTCTTTTAAGGCTTTTTCTTTCCCGCTAATGACTCGTAATGAATACCAGTTATTTGTCATAGGTAAACATTAAAAATTTATGCTGTAAAGCGTTGTTGTTATAAATTTCGCAATTACATCTAGAACAAAAATCACAAGAGCTATCATTACTGTTGCTACTAAAACCAATTTAGTTGCATCAATTAATTGAGGCCAAGTAGGCCAAGTTACCTTGTGAAGTAATTCGTTATAACTTTCTTTTACATATAATACGAGATCATTCATTTCGTCATTATTTCTATTATGCAGGGGAGACAGGAATCGAACCCGCAGCCTACGGTTTTGGAGACCGCCACTCTACCAATTGAGCTACTCCCCTATAATTATATTTATTCAAAATATACAATAAACAAATATTAAGCACCCAAAAAGGACACTTAATATTCGTTTAAAGCATATATTTTAAAATACTTTTTACTCTATTATCTCAGTAACCTGACCTGCACCTACTGTTCTTCCACCTTCTCTAATTGCAAATCTTAATCCTTTTTCCATTGCAATTTTATTGATTAGGTTTACTTCTAAAGTTACGTTATCACCAGGCATAACCATCTCTACACCTCCTGGCAAAGTTACATCACCAGTTACATCAGTAGTTCTGAAGTAAAACTGAGGTCTGTATCCATTAAAGAATGGAGTGTGTCTTCCACCTTCGTCTTTTCCAAGCACATAAACTTCACACTTGAACTTTTTGTGTGGAGTAACAGAGCCAGGCTTAACGATAACCATTCCTCTTTTAATAGCTTCTTTTTCTATACCTCTCAATAAAAGTCCAGCGTTATCTCCCGCTTCTCCTCTATCAAGAATTTTTCTAAACATCTCTACACCAGTAATTGTAGAAGTTAATGGTTTTTCGTCATCTTTCATCATACCAACGATCTCAACAGGATCTCCAGTATTGATAACACCTCTTTCTACTCTACCTGTAGCAACTGTTCCTCTACCTGTAATTGAGAATACATCCTCGATAGGCATCAAGAAATCCTTATCTACATCTCTTACTGGTTCTGGAATCTGCTCATCAACAGCGTTCATTAATTCCATAATTTTTGCAGCTGCGTCAGCATCGCCTTCTAATGCTTTAAGCGCTGAACCTTGAACTACTGCAGAATTGTCACCATCGAATTCGTATTGATCAAGAAGCTCTCTTACTTCCATTTCAACTAATTCTAACATTTCTGGATCATCAACAAGATCCACTTTATTCATGAATACAACTATTTTAGGCACCCCAACCTGACGACAAAGCAATATGTGCTCTCTCGTTTGTGGCATTGGTCCATCAGTAGCTGCAACTACTAAAATAGCACCATCCATCTGAGCGGCACCCGTTACCATGTTTTTAACATAATCGGCGTGACCAGGACAATCAACATGCGCATAGTGTCTATTCGCAGTTTCATACTCAACGTGAGCAGTGTTTATTGTTATACCTCTTTCTTTTTCTTCTGGAGCACCATCTATCGCATCATAAGCCATTTTCTCTGACAATCCTTGTTCAGATAAAACATATGTAATTGCTGCAGTAAGTGTAGTTTTACCGTGATCGACGTGACCAATGGTTCCAATATTTACGTGCGGTTTAGTCCGCTGAAAGGTTTCTTTTGCCATCAGAAAAATTTTTTAGTATTTAATTAAATACAAGTTTATGATTAAAAAATATTTACAATCTCAATTGAGCCAATGATAGGATTTGAACCTACGACCCCTTCCTTACCATGGAAGTGCTCTACCCCTGAGCTACATTGGCAAATTATAATTTGCAAATTAAATGCTCTGGTTTAAATAAACAGAGCGGGAGACGAGACTCGAACCCGCGACCCTCAGCTTGGAAGGCTGATGCTCTACCAACTGAGCTACTCCCGCATGATACAAAAAATATAACTGTAAGACTTAGTAGTGGGGGTGATAGGAATCGAACCTATTCAGTCGAAACACCAGATTTACAGTCTGGCCCGGCTCTCCAACTCCGGCGCACCCCCTCTTTCTCTTCTTGTTAAGAGAGCCGATGGAGGGATTCGAACCCCCGACCCGCTGATTACAAATCAGCTGC
>JAHDBF010000068.1 GCA_020630525.1 Saprospiraceae bacterium | reverse complement strand
AAAAATCCGTGTTCAGACAGAATTATAGTAATTAACACATACACTATGCGTTTCTATATTCCTCCAATCCCTTTTTAATACATATCAATGCATGAGACAAGTCAACCTTATTTAACACATACGCTATCCGTACTTGACTCTTACCTAACTCAGTATTTCCATAAAAACCATTGGCTGGAGCCATCATAACCGTACTATTCTCATATGTAAAAGAAGACAACATCCATTTACAAAAATCCTCCGCATCATCCACTGGCAATTCTACAATATTATAAAAGGCCGCATCTGGCAAGTAACATTTTACACCTGCAATTTTCGATAATCCATCAAACAATAACTTCCTTCGCTCGTCATACTTCTTTTTTGTCTCTTCAATATATTCACCAATATTATCATAACAAGCTTCCGCCAATACTTGTCCAAAATGAGGAGGGCATAATCTCTGTTGAGCATACTTAATAATCGTATTTATTAATATATCATTTTTGGAAATTAAATATCCTACTCTAGCTCCACACGAACTAAATAATTTACTTATAGAATCCAAAACAATTACGTTATCCTTTGCGTCATCAAATGCCAATACAGAGTAAAATTCTTTATCATAACAAAACTCTCTATACACTTCATCTACTATCAAAAACAAATCATGCTCAACAACCAGATCTACAACCTCTCTTAATTGACTTTTTGAATATAACTGCCCCGTAGGATTTCCCGGATTACACAATACAATTGCCTTTGTTTTTTCTGTTATTAATTGTTTAAACTCTTTGGCAGTTGGAAGCTTAAACTGATCTTCAATTTTGGTGTTTATCGGAACGATATTTACATTGCAAGTCTGCGCAAAACTAATGTAATTTGCATAAAAAGGTTCTGGAATTATCACCTCGTCATTATTGTCACATACTGCCAATAATGCAAACATGATCGCTTCTGATGCACCAGTGGTTACCAACACATTTTCGGCAGAAATATTGGCACTAAATTTATCATAGTATTTCGCAACTTTCTTTCTTAATGAATATAATCCTTCTGATGGACCATACTTAATGATTTTTTCTTGTTCATTTCTTATGGCCTCTAAGGCTAATTTTGGTGTTTCAATATCTGGTTGGCCAATATTTAGATAATATACTTTCTTTCCTTCTTTTTGTGCTTTACGCGAATATGGCACTAAACTTCTGATTGGGGATTGGTTTTGACTTTCCCCTCTTTTAGATATAACAGGCATTTTTCCTAATTCAATATTGATTTATCAAAAATTCTAAGTGAAGAAATGTAAATATTTTCAACAATGAAAGAAAAAGCCTATAAACTGATAAAATTGATTTTTTTATATATAAAAAATTTATTGCTATCTTCATTAAAGATTTACAACAATGTAAGTCTACTAAGGTCTACTTAAGCGTATTTAAGATAATAAGAACTATGCAAAGCCAGCCGAGTTTTAACTTCTCGAATGATTTCATATTATTATTTATTATAATGCATAAGTATTTGTATTTTAGCAATCTAACTAGATAATTTATGAAACACTTCAAGTTTATTCTATTTTTTAGCCTTTTTTCAAGCTATCTTTTTGCCAATAGCGATATCACATTCACATTGGTTTGTCCTGATGATAAATGGGTCGATTGTGGTGATGAAATTTGGGATTTAAGCATCTATGGTAATGCATATTATACCGACTATTCTGGTACTCATCAAGCAGGAAATCCTCAAGAAACATTTTATTTGAATACGTGCAACACAGGATACATTCATAGAAAATGGGTAGTAGAAGACCAATATTGGAATCAATATACTTGTACACAAGTTATTTATGTTGAAGGTGGAGATTTTAATAGCAATAGTATTGATTGGCCCGAAGATATAGAATTGGAGGGTTGTGGAGTATCTACTGAGCCTCATGATCTGCCACATGCATCAAGCAAACCATATTGGACGTATTCAGAATGTAGTCAAATTGCTTATTCTTACAAAGATGAAGTTTTCCATTTTGGTCCAGACTGTTCAAAATTACTGCGTACTTGGACTTTAATAGATTGGTGTACTTATAACCCTAATCACCCAGGTACACATGGCATATGGGAACATATTCAAATCATTAAAACGAGCAATAATGAAATGCCAGAATTACTCTGCCCTTCTGACATTAAGGTAGAATCATATGATTGTGATTCCGTCTATGTACACATTCCAGCCCCAACAGTAACCAACTCTACTTGTGGCGGTAGTTATCATATAGATCATAATTCGATGTTTGCGGATGTGCATGGTGCTGATGCCAGCGGAACATATCCTTTAGGTACACATGAAATCGTTTATCTTGTTGAGTACGGTTGTGCTTACCAAACCACATGTAGGATTACTGTAGTTGTAGAGGATGCCAGTGCTCCAGTAGCATATTGTTATGCTAGTATTGCCGTAGCACTTATGCCAATGGACGAAAACGGAGATGGTATTTTTGATGATGGGATGGTACAAATCTGGGCTTCTGATATAAACAAAGACAGTTATCTGCCTTGTGGTTATGGGCATTTAAAATATAGTTTCTCCCCTGATGTAGATGATACTTTCAAAACATTTACTTGCGCGGAAGTGGGAAAAAACACGGTATCTATGTACGTTACAGGTCCTAACGGAAACTACTCTTATTGCAATGTCACTGTAGATGTACAAAACAATTTACCTAACATTCCAAATTGCGAACCAGCTCCTGAACCGATAGCAATGGTACAAGGTAGAGTAGTTACTCCATCCGAAGAGGCACTTGAAGATGTGACGATGCATCTTGATGTGATGGATGAAATGACTGTTGTAGAAACTATTGAAAGTATTGAACTAGTAGAAACTATTATCGACACTGTTTATGGACCTAACGGTCAAATATTGGTACAGTTTACGATTGACACTATTTATCATACTGTATTAGATACCACTTATAACGAAGGATTAATCAACACAATAGAAACAGACAAAGATGGTTTATACAGTTTTGAAAATGTAGCGATGTATACTGACCTGCAATTGATGCCTACGAAAGCATCTTGTGACTTATCAAAAATTACACTTGCTGATGCTCAAGTATTACATGCATTTGTGACAGGTTCTATCAATTTTAATGACCCAATTTTGCACTTAGCTGGAGATGTAGATGACAACGATGTGGTAAATTTTGATGACCTTTTGGCGATTATTAAATTGTTAACTGGAGAAGAAAATCAGCTTCCTTGTGATGAACCTTATTGGTTTATACCAGAAGGTTCTTCTATGGACAACAATCCTTTTGATCTTCCTATTTCTGATCCAATGGATGTGATGCTAGAAGAACCAATCAGTTTAACTTATAACTGGATTGCTGTACTAAGAGGAGATCTCGACAAATTAATCACTCCGACACAGTTGATAGAAATACAAAACAACTCACCTTTGCAAACACTGGCAGCTACCTCGAATATTGAAGACCTAGTTTTCAAAGATAAAATGATTGTTCATCCTAATCCAGTTACTGACATAACAACAATAACTATGGATTTAACTTCTAGATCTGCCCAGCGGATAGAGTTAAGAAGTGTGACAGGAAAATTGATTTTCTCGGAAGAACATATTCCATCAAACAATAGATTAGAAGTTGCTATTGATCTTTCTAAACTGCATTCTGGCAACTACTTTGTTACTGTGTATTCAGAAGGGAAAGTGCAACAAGCAAAAGTTGTAAAATTATAAAACTGACAATCAGTAATTACCATTTTAAAATTATAGAAATGGTTACCATTGAAAGGTCTCTATCATTTGATAGAGATCTTTTTTTACGTATTGGTAAACTGGAGCTATTGAATCTGGATTAACCTTACTGTTAAAATATATACTTGCCCTCATAAAATGATCTGTAGAGTCAGTAACAAAATATTGAAATGGCGTTGCTACAGGACCACTCAATTCGAATATTAAACCATAGACATCTGATGCTGGATTACTGATTACCTGATCGTTTCTATAATTGGCTTTTTGATTATGCTTAGAAGCGAGTTTAAACACATCATTAACCAATTCATCAAAGTGAGCTCTGTTTTCGATCGGAATATAACTGCAATGCAAACTACAATTCAGTTGTTCAGAAATCAGATCAAACCAACAAGGATCAACAGGTCTCTCATCAAAAAAATACTCATCTTGTTTTATCGTAAAATAATCTGGGTATTGAAATTTTATATCACAATATTCGGTGCTAAAATCTACGTAGTTTCTCTCTGGATAATCGACTTTTGGGTACATCCTAGGTTTGGGAGTATCTATGGAGTTGTTGTCGCAAGCAATGAAAAGTATTATCGAGGTTAGAATGATAAGTATATCGTTATTCACTTTTTTCAAGAATCGTAAATTTTATTTTTTCAATACGTCGTTTAGAAACAGAAAGCACTTTTAATTTAAACCTTTCTAAAACGAATTCTTTATCCTTTTTTGGTATATAACCAACGTTTTCTAATACTAATCCAGCTAATGAATCTGATTCTCCTCTTGCAGAGTCAAATACTTCAGTGTCTTCTCCTACGATTCTACAGACATCATTTAGCATCGTTTTACCTTCAAATATATAATTGAAGTTATCGATTTTTTTATATTCTACTTCTTCGTCTTCATCAAATTCATCGGTGATTTCTCCAATGACTTCTTCCATAATATCCTCCAGGGTCACCAATCCAGAACTGCCACCAAATTCATCTACGATAATAGCCATATGCAACTTCTTAACTTGGAATTCTCTTAACAGCTCATCTATTTTTTTTGATTCTGGAACGTACATCACATTGGGTCTAATCACCGTTTGCCACTCAAAGTCAGCTGTATTATCAAACTGACCAATCAAATCCTTGATATATAAAAGCCCGACAATATTATCAAAGTCCTCTTGGTACACTGGAATCCTAGAATAACCAGATTCCTTAATAACAGAAATTACATGGCTGTAATCTTCTTCAAAATCTAAAGCGACGACATCTCCTCGTGGCCGCATAATCTGTTTAGCATGCAGCTCTCCGAACTTTATTAAGCCTTTTAATATTCCAACCTCAGATTCTGCATTTACTTCTTTACTTACTGTTAAGTCTATGGCTTTATCAATATCTTGCCTACTGGTCGAACCTGTACTCTCAAACCGTTTCTCAATAGACGTTGACCAATTTACCATCAATCTACTTAGTGGAGAAAAAACAATATTCATGATACCCATAGGTCGAGTCATCATTAACGCAAACTTCTTATTATTTATACTCGCATATATCTTTGGCGCAACCTCTCCAAAAAGAACCAATAAAAAAGTAACTCCAACTACAGTGATAAGAAAACTCATCATAGAGGTCAATGTCGTTATGTCAAAAGGTATAAATTCGGATAAAAACTCTGCTGAAGAAACGAGTGAAGATTCAGGAATAATTTTATTGAGCAGAAAGGTTGATAATATTACAATGGCAATATTTATAATATTGTTAACGATCAATATTGTCGCTAATAATTTTCTAGGTTGCTCTTTTAAAGCTATTAACTGATCTGATCCTTTATCATTATCTTTATTGAGGTCATGAAGGTCATTGGGAGATAACGAGAAAAAAGCTACTTCTGATCCACTAATCATAGCAGAACAAAACAATAAAAATATAAGAAGCAATATGCCAAAGACAATGCTAAAGTCAAACGATAATGCTGCTAATAAGTATTCTAAATGGTATAAACTGGGGGGCTCTGGGTCCACTGCCTAATAGTTTTTTTATTAAAATGGTAAGTCGTCTTCTACAGCGCTTTCTACACTTGGCGAAGCAGGTGATGATGATGCTGATTCAACTTGTTTAACGGGAGGAAATTCATCTTCTGGGGATGGTAATCCAGTACCGAAACTCCCACTACTTTCTTTTCGCTCTAATTTTCTAAATAATGCAGCTTTTACCTCTGTAGTATATCTGTTGTTTCCATCTTTGTCTTGCCACTTTCTAGTGGTCAACTTGCCTTCCACATATACCATTGTACCTTTTTTTAACGTGGATTCCGCTCTTTCTGCCAATAAACCCCAAACAACGATATCATGCCATTCTGTTAAATTTTGCCATTCTCCGGCTTTGTCTTTATAGCTTTCGCTCGTTGCTACAGAAAATTTTCCTACTACTGATCCGTTGTCAAATCTTTTTAATTCTGGGTCTCGCCCTAAGTTTCCAACTAAAATTACTTTATTTATCATCCGTTAATAAAACATTTAAAGATACTTTTGCAAATATATATCTAATAATTTAGGAAAAGCGAATTCACTTAAAGTATTAGTACTTATATAATCAGTTCCGTTCCGCTTTGTTCCGTGTTTTCCCACAATTTTGTAGAAGATTGCCTCTATCCGAATATGGGTGAGTAAATGTATTTTCTTCATGGTAGCGACCAACTCAAGCTCGTTTTTACTTCCAAATTCAGATTCGACATAGTTGGTTAATTCAGAAATGGTCATAGCTTTATTATCTTCTTTTTGGATCAATGGAAATGCATATAATCCTTGCCAAATCCCTTTTTCTACACGCTTTCTGATGAATCGATTTTGGGATTTTGTATCAATAAAGTCTATGAAATGAAAGTACTTAATTTGTTTTTTTTGCTTTGCTGTTTTTCGAGGTAAAACTTGGACTTGATCATTGTTGTGTGCAAAGCATATATTATTCAATCCACAGTTTGTACAATTAGGGTTTCTGTTGCATTGCAATGCGCCGAAATTCATGATAACTTGGTTGTACTCTGCTGGATTAGCCTTATCAATTATTGTCTTTGATATTTGTTGAACTTGGCTACTGCCTTCTTTTTTATCTACCAATTCTTGAATGCCAAAAACTCTGCTTATCACTCTCAATACATTGCCATCAACAACTGGATATCTTTTTTGATAAGCAAAACTCATTATTGCAGCAGCGGTATATGGACCAACTCCAGGTAAAGAAATTACGGAATCATACTCGCTTGGAAATATACCATTCATTTCTTTAACAATCAGCTTTGCGGCTTTGTGTAAATTCCTAGCTCTTGAGTAATACCCTAATCCTTCCCATTGTTTAAGTAAATAATCTTCACTTGTTTGTGCGAGGGTTTTAACGTCTGGAAATTTGTCAATAAAATTAATGTAATAATTCCATCCTTGTTCTACTCTAGTTTGCTGTAGAATTATCTCAGATATCCATATGCGATAAGGGTCTGATTCTTTATACCAAGGCATTTTCCTTGGATTATCTTTTCCCCATTTTAGGATTTTTGTTAAGAACTGGACGGTCTTTGTTGACATAGTTTCGCTAAGATAGCCAGTTCTTTCTATTTACATTTTTGGTAGTATTAAGCTTAATCAGAAATGCTTGTACGGATCGTATCGTATTCTCCATACTTTGCCAAAATCTGCTTTTTCAACGCTTTTCTTGCGAAGAAAATTCTACTTTTTATTGTCCCTAGTGGCAATTGCATTTCATCAGATATCTCTTGGTATTTATAACCTTCGAAATGCATATTGAATGGAATTCTTAACCCATCTTCTAAACTATCCAACATTCCGTTTAGTTCGTCTAATGAGATATTTGAGTCAGCTTCGTTCTTTATTTTGATAGAACCAGAATTGATATAAAAAAGATTTTCTGTCTTATCTATTACTGTATTTGCCTTTTGCTTTTTACGGTATTGATTGATAAATATGTTTTTCATTATCGTAAAAACCCACGCTTTAAAATTAGTACCTGTTCTAAATTTTTCTCTATTTGTCAATGCCCTAAAAGCTGTCTCCTGATATAAATCCAGTGCATCTTCTGAGCTTTTAGTTAAGTTATAAGCAAACGCATTTAGTTTTTGACTTATGCTAAACAGTTGAGTATTAAATTCTAAAGTCGACATAATGTGGTATGTTTTATTTACTTTCAAAAATAAATGAAAATTAAACAAAATCAAAATATTAGTTAAACAAAATGACATTTGGACGACAACACAAAGGAATAAAAAACACATATATCGCTGATTATCAACACTATACAATAATAATTTGCATAAATTAATTTTCAATAAAAAGTGAAATATTTTCAAAATATTATGAAAATAACTATTTCTGCGCTCTAGAAATTAAGGCAATTGCGATTAATGTGAAGAAGATATTGGGAATCCATGAGCCCAATAATGGGGAGAAAGCTACATTTTGAGAAATGGTTTCTGTAAATTTTGAGATTATTACAAAAGTTGCACCTAAGGCAATCCCAATTGCTAGGTGAAAGCCGACACCTCCTCTAGATTTTCTAGAAGAGACAGAAACACCAATCAAGGTTAATATAATAACAGCAAACGGGTCGGACGTTCTACGATACAACTCTATCAAATATCTGTTTACTGTTCCTAAACCTCTTGACTCTTCTCGCTTAATAACTTCCTTGAGTTGAGGCGTAGTCATGGTAAGCATGTCTTTTTCGTTAGTGATAAAATCTTCGTATGTGAGATTTAATATGGTATCAAATTCTAGACCTTTTCCTAATTCAAACCTTTCTTTATCTCCATCAAAATATCTTTTTTCATAGTCTATGAGTTTCCATTCATTAGGTAATGTTTTCATTTTAATCTTATTCGCTTTTAAAGCGTATACAAGACTCCCATCTTTGAATTTTTCAAATCGGAATGATTGCCCCGTGGTATCAATTTTGCGGAAATATCTTAGGTAGATCTTTTCATTTTTATTGACATATAAATGAATGTCGGCTCCTAGGGATTTTACTTTGTGCCTAGAAATATATTTATTTTCAAATTTATCTTTAGTTACAATTGATCTTGGTATAACATAGTTGTTGCCTATCCACAATAAACTAGATATGATGCTAGCGCCAATAAGATACGGTACTAGTATGCGCCTATAACTGATACCAGCACTGAGCATTGCAACAATCTCGGTGTTTTTAGCCAATCGAGAGGTAAAAAAAATAACAGAAATAAGGGAGAATAATGGCCATAATAACCCATTGATCCAAGGAATAAAATTTAAATAGTAATCAAAAACTATTTCTTTTACAGGAATATCTTGATCTATAAATTTATTTACCCGTTCGCTAAAATCTATGACTACCGAAACGAGCGTGATTAACATCACTGTAAAAAAGAATGTTGTCAAATATTGCTTGATAATATATCTATCAAGTTTTTTGAGCATTATAGTTTTTGTTTAAGTTTAGCTACCATTACATTCTTCCAACTCGCAAAAGTGTTATTTAGTATCTGAGTACGTGCTTCTTTTACCAACCATAGGTAAAAAGAGAGGTTATGGATAGAAGCTATCTGACTTGCCAAAATTTCTTTAACACTAAAAAGATGTCTTAAATATGCTTTACTGTGCTTCCTTGATGTTAGCGCAGTACTATTGGGGTCAATAGGAGAAAAGTCTCTTTCCCACTTTTTGTTTTTGATTCTAATAACCCCTTCTGCGGTATAGAGCACACCATGTCTAGCGTTTCTTGTTGGCAATACGCAATCAAACATATCTATGCCTAATGCAATGGATTCTAATAAGTTTTCGGGTAGACCGACACCCATTAAGTATCTGGCCTTATCTTTAGGTAGTACAGAGGTACATACATCTGTCATTGCATACATATCTTCGTGTGGTTCGCCTACCGAAAGTCCACCGATAGCGTTGATCAATGCCCCTTTTCCTGCGATATATTCAGCAGATTGTTTTCGTAAATCAGTATAAGTACTTCCTTGAATAATTGGCGCTAGCGTTTGTTCATAACCATATCTTGGCTCTGAACTATTGAATGCAGTCAGACACCTTTCTAGCCAACGGTGAGTCATATGCATTGACCTAGTTGCATATCTTTTATCGCATGGATATGGAGTACATTCATCAAATGCCATGATGATATCTGCACCGATAACCCGCTGGATTTCCATTACGTTTTCTGGTGTAAATGTGTGTTTACTACCATCAATGTGTGATGAAAATGTAGCGCCGACTTCTTTTATTTTTCTTCGTTGACTTAATGAGTATACTTGATATCCTCCGCTGTCTGTCAAGATGGGCTTATCCCAAGCTATAAATTTATGTAATCCTCCAGCTTGCTCAAGAATATCAGTGCCTGGCCTTAAGTATAAGTGGTATGTATTACCTAGAATGATATCAGCATTAACCTCTGAGGTTAACTCATGCTGATGTACTGACTTAACAGTACCTCTTGTTCCTACAGGCATAAATATTGGAGTCTCGATGATACCATTATCTGTTGTAATCTCTCCAGCCCTTGCACTACTGCCTGCGTCATTATTTTTTATATCAAATTTCATCATCTGTGTCTTGCCAAATCCATTTTAAAAACGATCCCAAATAAAAGGAAAAATACGAGCAACGACGAACCACCTTTACTCATAAGCGGCAAAGGTATACCTACTACTGGCATTAGTCCTAATGTCATGCCAATATTCACAAAAACATGGAATAAGAAAATACTTAATACGCCATATATGTAGTACTTAATAAAGTTTATCCGCGCGCGCTCAGCCATGATAACCAATCGTATCATTAATATACCAAACAAAAATATTACACCAAATACACCCAGAAATCCCTGTTCTTCTCCTATAGTACAAAAAATAAAATCTGTATTCTGTTCCGGAACAAAATCCAATTTAGTCATTGCACCTTGTAAAAATCCTGTTCCAGTTATTCCTCCTGAACCAATGGCGATTTTGGATTGAATTATGTTATATAATGAACCTCGGGGGTCACACAGGTCTGGTCTTAACCATACGTTTATTCTATCTTGCTGGTGTGGTTTCAGAATATTGCTAAATACCCAATTTATTCCAAAAGAAGTGATAATAGAAAAGAAAGCAACAATTCCAGAGAGGACGAGTACTTTCCATTTTTTTTGCAAAAATGCCCAAGTGCCTATTGCAACATAGATCAGGATTACAAATATTAATATTTCGTTTTTATAATCAAATTGGTTAAAAACAAAAGTGGCTAAAATCAATAGTATATATGCCAATACCCATTTTTGTTGGAGCTTAAAATTAAATATCAATAAACCTATTGCACCGATAAAAGTCCATATAATTACATCTTTAGAACCAAAAATTAGTGAGGTGATTATAATGGTCATTAATGTTATAACCACCAAATAATATAATCTACTTGCTCCAGCGATATATAACACTATTAATAATGAACTAAACACCATTGCAGAACCTGCATCAGGTTGTAATAAAACCAATAATATTGGGCAAAATATTAATACTACTCCATAGATAAAATGCCTTACATTAGAAGCATTGATCTGTGTAGATCCTAGATAACTTGCTAGCGCTAAGCAAGTGCCTAGTTTGGCAAATTCTGAAGGTTGGAAGGAAAAACCCATGAAGATAAACCAAGATTTTGCTCCTTTGATTTCTGACCCAATGATTAAAACCAATAGCAATAAGAATAAGCTCGAGGCGTATACAATATACGAGAAACCACTCCAAAACTTCCAATCAATACTAAAGCAAAGTATGAATGAAATTAACCCAATTCCTAACCATAATGTCTGTCCACCTATCTCCTTGTCAAGACTGATGGATTCGCTAAAACTTCCGCCATCATAGCTTGCTGCAAATAGGGTAAACCATCCGATTAAAACCAATGCTAAAAAAGCAAATAGTCCTGGTAAGTCAATTCCTTTTCTTACTGCAAACCTATTTGGACCTAGTGTTGCCAATTATTTTACTAGCTCCTTTTTTTCTATGGAATCTACAACGGGGATTGCGCTAAAAAATTCTCTTTTTACTTCAAGTAAAAATGGCTGCAATTCTTCTTTGCTTTCGAAAGCGCCTACTTTTACTTTATAGTATGGGTTTTCATGTGTCCAGAAGGTTTCCATCTCTGGGAACATGTTGTTAAATTTTGATTTTACTTGTTCCATTTTTCGACGATCATTGGTTGTAATGATCTGAATTCGCCAAGCTTTTACTGTTGTATTACTTCTGTTTTTTGTAACAAAATCATTCATCATCTTAGATACACCAGGTTCCTCATTTACCGTCAATTGAGCATTAAGGATTGGTGCAGAAATAATAAGTGCCAGTATTGATATCAAATATTTAATCACAAGTAAGTTTTTTATTAAACGGAAAATAATGACTTAGATTATTTTCCGTGACATTGTTTGTATTTTTTTCCACTTCCACAAGGACAAGGATCGTTTCTTTTTATTTTCTTCTCATCTCTTTTAAATGTTTCTGGCTTTTGTCGAGAACGTCCAGCAGACGCAGCTGCTGCTTTCATCGCCTGCTCACTTTTGTTGGTTTTTACATTTTTGAAGTTTGTTTTTCGTTCTTTAGCTTCTTGTACTTGTTCTGGTGTTGCGATATTTAATTTACCCCTCATTAAATAAGAACAAACATCCACATTCACTTTATAAATCAATTCTTCAAACAGTTCGTATGCTTCTTTTTTATAAATTACCAAAGGATCTTTTTGCTCAAAAGACGCTGATTGTACAGAATCTTTCAATTCGTCCATAGAACGGAGGTGTTCTTTCCAGTTATTGTCGATTAGTGCCAAAGTGACAGCTTTTTCGATGTCCTTCATTATAGATTTGCCTTCTGAATTGACACCTTCCTCTAAATTCGCGGAGATATTTAATTGTTTTTCTCCTTCATCAATGTACGGAACAGAAATTCTTCTATATCTGTGGCCTTCTTGTTCATATACTTGTTTTATAATTGGAAGAAGTAAAGCCAATACTTTTTCTCCTTTCTTTTCGTATTCTTCAAAAACTTGCGCTTTATACTCTTCAACGATATCTTCCGTTGATGCATTGGCAAACTTAGCCTCATCTATGATTGGGTCTGTAGCTAAAATCTTTAAAGATTGGTTTCTAAAGTAATCATAATCATCGCTCATTTTCGCTTCTTCGACTATTGATTCTGAAAGTCCAAGGAACATGTTGTAAAGGTCAACAGAAAGTCTATTGCCTGATAGTGCATTAGACCTTTTTTTGTAGATTGCTTCACGCTGAATATTCATTACATCATCATACTCCAATAATCTTTTTCTGATACCAAAGTTGTTTTCTTCTACTTTCTTCTGCGCTCTCTCGATAGATTTTGTCACCGAACTATGCTGAATAACTTCGCCATCCTTATGACCCATTTTATCCATTAATGATGCAATCCTTTCCGAATTGAAAAGTCTCATTAATTTATCTTCAAGAGAAACATAAAATTGTGAAGAACCAGGGTCTCCCTGTCTACCTGCACGACCTCTTAACTGTCTATCTACCCTTCTAGAATCATGTCTTTCTGTAGCAATTATCGCTAGTCCACCGGCAGCTTTTACTTCTTCAGAGATTTTGATATCTGTTCCCCTACCTGCCATATTTGTTGCAATCGTGACTGCACCTGGCTTACCAGCTGCTGCTACAATATCAGCCTCTCGCTGGTGTTGTTTTGCATTCAATACATTGTGGCTGATTCCTTGGATATTAAGCATTCTACTTAACTTTTCAGAAATATCTACTGATGTTGTACCAACCAATACTGGTCTTCCTTTTTGTGTTAAGTTTACGATATCAGCTACTACTGCGTTGTATTTTTCACGACCTGTTTTATAGACCAAATCTTCTAAATCTTTTCTTATGATAGGTCTATTGGTCGGTATGACCACTACGTCCAACTTATAGATTTCCCAAAGCTCTCCAGCTTCTGTCTCTGCTGTACCTGTCATACCCGACAGCTTGTGATACATTCTGAAATAGTTTTGGAGTGTTACCGTTGCATAAGTCTGAGTAATGTCACCGATTTTTACGTTTTCCTTTGCCTCTAATGCCTGGTGCAAACCGTCAGAATAACGACGGCCTTCCATCATCCTACCTGTCTGCTCATCTACGATTTTTACTTGACCATCGATAACAACATATTCTTCATCATTCTCAAATAGTGTATATGCTTTTAGCAATTGACTTACCGCATGGAGTCTCCTAGATTTTATAGAAAAATCTTGAATCAAGGTATCTCTCTCGTCAGATAGTTTTACCCCTTGTGCTTTTTCTCTTTCTTCCAAACTTTGCATCTCTACAGCAATGTCTGGCATGATAAAGAAGTTACTGTCATTTTCGTTTTTGGATAAGAATTCTGCTCCTTTATCGGTAAGTTCTACGTTTCTATTTTTTTCGTCTATGGTAAAAAGTAGTGGCTCGTCTACCAAGTGCATGTTTTTATTTTGCTCTTGCATGTAGAAGTTTTCTGCTTTTTGCATTGCTACTTTTACACCCTCTTCACTTAGAAACTTAATGAGTGGTCTGTATTTTGGAAGAGACTTGAATGCCCTTAATAAAGCCATTCCAGCTTCGCCTTCTTGATGGCCGATTTTACCTTCTTTGAAAAGTTTTTTTGCGTCTGCTAAGTATCTTGTGGCATTCTTTCTTTGCTCATCTATTAGTCTTTTGACCTTAGGGTTTAGTTCTAGGTACTCTTGTTCTTCTGCGCCTTTTGCTACTGGACCAGAAATAATCAATGGCGTCCTTGCATCATCAATCAATACAGAGTCTACCTCATCGACCATTGCAAAATGGTGCTTTGATTGTACTTTTTCTCCAGCACTTCGCACCATATTGTCTCTTAAATAATCGAATCCAAATTCGTTGTTTGTACCATAAGTAATGTCGCAATTGTATGCAGCAACTCTTTTGTCAGAATGAGGCTTGTACTTGTCTATACAATCAATTGTGAGTAATAAAAACTCGAATATTGGACCAATCCACTCAGAGTCCCTTCTGGCCAAATAATCGTTTACTGTCACAACGTGAACGCCTTTACCTGCCAATCCATTCAAGTACGCTGGCAATGTTGCTACTAAGGTCTTCCCTTCTCCCGTTTGCATCTCAGCTACCTTACCATCATGCAGCACCATACCACCGATCAATTGTACATCGTAGTGTAGCATATTCCATTTAATCTCTGCTCCAGCTGCTGTCCAAGAGTTAGACCAGATTGCATTATTGCCTTCTATGGTTATGTGCGATTTAGTTGCTGCCAAATCTCTGTCATGCTGTGTTGCGGTTACTACAATTGATTCATTATTCATAAATCTATTTGCAGTTTCTTTGACTACAGCAAATGCTTCTGGCAAGATCTCTTTTAAGATTACTTCTAATTCTTTATCTCTTTCCTTAATCAATTCATCTATCTGTAGATACACTTCTTCGCGTTCAAAAACATTTTCGGTTTTTTTTGCAGATTCCTCCATTTCGAGAATTTCTTTGTCTATCTCTTTGAGGTGGTTTGCAATTCGCGCTCTAAATTCAATTGTTTTATTTCTTAAATCATCATTAGACAGTGTACTATATGATTGAAAATATTCATTTATCTCTGACACTATAGGTGAATATGCCTTAACATCTCTATCGTACTTAGTGCCAAATACTTTTTTTAGTATACCAAACATTCTTTCTTTTTAATATTTCCGCAAATTACGCAAAAGAAGAAGATCATATATCATTCCATAGTGTCAATGAAGACAAAATGTCAGTACTTTTTTTGATTTTATAAAAATTTATAATTAATTTAATGGTTGAAATCGTGTAACAATCACAAATTAAAACATAATCAAATGAAGCCTCTGAAGCCTGATTGGGTACATCTCATCAAAAATCAACCGAATAAAGGATTGAATTTAGTATATAATCAATTTAAAAATCCATTCTGTAATTGGGTAAAAACAAAAGGTGATTTTAGCAGTTACGATGCCGCAGATATTTTCCAATCTTCTGTGACTATTTTACATCAAAATATCACTTTAGGGAAAGTAGACAGTTTAGAATGTATCAAGTCATATTTGTTTGCAATAGGTAAAAACAAAATCTCAGAAAAATTACGTGCAAATAAAAAAAGAATAAAACTGAGCAATAGTTTAAAAAACAAACCTCCGTATATTCTAAATGAAGATAATGTTCAACATTCAGATGAGGAAAAAATGAACTCTGCTAATAATGCGCTCGAAAAGCTTGGTGACCCTTGTAAAACGGTGATTAGATTATATTATATAGAGGAATATAGTTTAGAAGAAATTGCTAAAATAATGGGTTATAAAAATAAAGAAACCGTTAAAACAAAAAAATACAAATGTATCAACAGATTAAGAAAACTGATTAAAGAGGAAAAGCATTAAAGCTATCTTTTCTTTTTAAATTTTCTATTTTTATTGCTGTGGTGAGATCCTCCTTTTTTACCTCTTGATTTATTATTGTTATTGTTTGAGAAAGTTCTATTGGCTGCTTTGATTTTATTAAGGTCAAGTTCTTCTGGAATTAATAATTTTCCTCTAGAAAGATTTTTGAGTTCTTCTTTAATTACCTCATCATTGACATAATGTTCTTTACTCCAGTTTTTATACGCGAGCTTCATGTAAGAGCCAATGACTTGTTTAAATTCTTCTTTTTTAGGTCCTTCTTCCATTGAGATGGCAGAGTCAACAAGTTTTTGTACTACTTGGCCATAATGTCTATATCTATGGTTTCTTTTTGGATAGGAAACAATTTTGGGTTTTAACCCACTTTCTTCTACTTCTGGAATTACTCCGTTTGGTGGAGTAACGTCTATATCATATTGGGCAATTTTAAAGAAATGTACCCACATTTTCTCTTTGAATTCCTGATTACCGCTATTTACTGGACTCATTTGGAGCATTAAGCTTACGATATAATTTGCCCATTTTTGTCTTTCTTCTTTGTCTTCTATGGTTTTAGCATGTTCGACTAGGTTTTGAACATGTCTACCATACTCAGGGATGATTAGTTTTGTTCTTGCGGTATTATAGGTGATGTTTAATGAATTCATAGTTTGTTTATTCGACAGTTACAGATTTTGCTAAGTTTCTTGGTTGGTCAACATCGCAGCCTCTCATGACTGCTATATGGTATGCCAATAATTGTAGTGGCACTACTGATAATAAGGGTGAGAATGGCTCTTCGGTAGTCGGTACTTCTATAAAGAAGTCTGCCATTTCTCTAATGATTTTGTCATCTTCGGGTATAATAGCAATAACGATTCCTTTTCTTGCTTTTACCTCCTGAATATTGCTTACGATCTTCTCGTAGGCACTTTTATTGGTTGCAATAACTACAACTGGCATATACATGTCTATCAATGCAATTGGACCATGCTTCATTTCTGCTGCTGGGTATCCTTCTGCATGAATGTATGATATTTCTTTAAGCTTTAATGCGCCTTCTAGTGCTATCGGGAAGTTATATCCTCTTCCTAAATATAGTGCATTAGATGCATTTTTAATTTCGGAAGCGATATATTTTATCTGATCATTTTTAGCTAATATTTTATTGATCTTTTCTGGAATTATCTCCAATTCTGCCAATAGTTGCCTAAAGTGTCCTTCTGATATTTTTCCTCTTTCGTGACCTAGATAAAGTGCCATCAGAGACAATATTGTCAATTGTCCTGTAAAAGCTTTTGTAGATGCAACACCAATTTCTGGACCAGCGTGAATGTAAGATCCACTGTTGGTTTGTCTTGCAATGGTAGAGCCTACAACATTTACGATACCATAGACAAAAGCACCTCTTTCCTTAGCTAAGGTTATTGCTGCTAAAGTATCTGCTGTTTCTCCTGATTGAGATAATGCAATTATAAAATCATCCTCTGAGATGATAGGATTTCTATATCTAAATTCGGATGCATATTCTACTTCAGTAGGAATACGTGCTAAGTCTTCAAATAAATATTCTGCGATTAATGCAGCATTCCAAGAAGTGCCGCAAGCGGTTAAGATTATTCTTTTAGAGTTGGCTAATCGTTTAATGTGTTGTTGCATTCCGCCTAAAACAGCCCAACCTTCCTCAGCATTAATCCTTCCGCTCATGCTTTGTTTTACTGTTGCTGGCTGCTGATAAATCTCTTTGAGCATAAAATGCTCATAACCATCTTTCTCAAGCTCTTTTAGTTTGAGGTCTAATTCTTGAACTTCTCTTGAGGTAGTTTCCTCATTTATGTTATGTATTTCGTAGCTACCGTCACGATTTACAGTGATTACGTCATCATCTTGAAGGTATATTACTTTATTGGTATATTTTATTATTGGGCTAGCGTCTGAGGCAAGAAAACACTCTTCTTCTCCTAATCCAAAGATTAATGGACTAGATTTTTTTGCGCCGACGAGTATGTCAGGGTTTTTTCTATCTGCAACAACGATTGCATATGCACCATGTACTTTTTCTAATGCGCGTTTTACTGCATCAACCAATGATAGTTTGTACTTATGTTGTAATTCTTCTATTAGGTGAACCAAAACTTCGGTATCGGTATCGCTAGTAAAAACATGACCTAATTCTATTAGCGCCTTTTTTAATGGATCATAGTTTTCTATTATTCCGTTATGGACTAGGACCAAATCACCGTTTCCCGAATAGTGAGGATGCGCGTTTACATCATTGGGAACTCCGTGGGTTGCCCATCGAGTATGACCGATTCCTAAATCACCTTTTGTAGAAGATTCCGTTTTTTGGATATAGTTTTCTAGTTCGTGAACTTTACCTTTTTTCTTATGAACAGTAAAATCTCCATGTAGCAATGCTACACCAGCACTATCGTAACCACGATATTCTAATTTTTTAAGGCCTTCTATTAATATTGGGTAAGCATCCCTTGTGCCTACATAAGCGACTATACCACACATTTAGTTATGGGTTTGTAATAATTAATTTTAACTTAGGTTCAAAATCAGTTCCATCAAAACCGTGAATAATAGATCTAGATGGACGTTCTCTTTTAAAAAGGCTGGTTATTGTAAGGTCAAAGTTATCTCCAAATTCTCCATTTAGCAAACTAACCACATGATTTGTTACATTGAAAGCATATTTTTGAACGTTT
>JAHDBF010000067.1 GCA_020630525.1 Saprospiraceae bacterium | reverse complement strand
CTTTGTACCGGAGGCGGGACTTGAACCCGCACGCCCGAAAGCACAGGATTTTGAATCCAGCGTGTCTACCAATTCCACCACTCCGGCTGAATAATTGGACTGCAAATGTATTTATTTTTGCTCAATGTTTACTACTAGAATAGGAAATTTGTTCGTTACAAAAAGATTTCATTGACTTTATACATATTTAAACGTCTAATAAGTGTAAATAACAATTTAATACCGTAATTTTATTACGATGAATGTACCAAACATACTCACTAGCTTACGAATCTTAGTTGCATTAACTGTGCCTTTCTTTGTAATAAATGGCAGCTATACTGTTAGAATAGTTGTTGGAATAGTATGTTTACTCGCCATCTTAACAGATTGGGTTGATGGATGGTATGCAAGAAAGTACAATCAGATAACCAAAATCGGCAAAATACTTGACCCAATTGCGGATAAAGTACTGGTTATTGTATCCTTATCAGTATTTGTCTATCTTGATGTACTATCTATATGGTGGGTTATTCCAATATTTATCAGAGAAATCGTGATTACAGTATATAGGTTCATTTTCCTAGCGAGAGGAACGATCGTAGCAGCAGTTACCAGCGGAAAGATTAAGACCATTATGCAAATGTTTTCGATTGGAGCGGTGTACACACTATTTATGATTAACAAACATTTTAAAGAATACTTTTTTGATTGGTATTGGCAGATTCTATATGTAATCTTGAGTGTTACATTGATCTTAACAATTCAATCTGGAATTGTATTTTTCAAAAATAATTGGAGGATCGTAAAGCGATACCACAATTTAGCTTAAAATAGTTGTTACAAAAGGCATATAATTTTACGCCATTTTCATTTTTCCGCATAGTACGTGATCTGCGATTGTTAGATTCATTTTTCTCAACGAAGTAAGATTTACATTAAATAGAGGCACCGTTGTATCGCCAGCTGAATTAATTACTTTAATATATCCCAATGCGACAGACCATGCATATAATGTGTACAACATAGGGTCTACTGTCTCGTCAATACTTTTATCATTTATGCCTCTTACTACTTCGTTATAAGTAATCTTGTAGGGTAAATTCTGAATGTCTAGAATTTTTCTGTAATAAATACTTTCGATTACGCCGTCTGTCAATTTTGAGGTATCAGTGCCTGATGCACTGCTTCTGATCATAGAAAAGTATTCTAGTAATGCTTCTGAATATAGGAAATTGCTTTCGCAATAATCCATAAAAGTGGCAAATAACTTTAGGCAAGATTCTTTTCCTGTTTTGTTTTTATAACTATCGACGATATCGTAAAAGTTATTATTTAACCTATTTAGTGCTCGATAAGTAATGGCTAAATATAGATTTTCTTTGCTTTGAAAATAGGAATATAAGGTAACTTTGGTAATTCCTGCATTTGCCGCTATGTCTTCCATTTTGGCATTTTTATATCCAACTGACGCAAAAACATCCTCTGCTGCATCTATGATTACGGCTTCTTTCTCTTGTTTTTTAACAGTTTTCATATTCAAAAGTAATTAATACCTGAGAATTCAACATTATCTTACATACAATCTATTTCCTTAAAAAGGATAAAACTAAAGTCTGATTAGAATATCTACTAGATTGAATGCTAAAATAATTATGCAAGAATATCTCATTAGCGACTTCTTAAAAGCATTATTAGGATACAAATAGGAAACAAATGACTAAAAATTAGCGTTTAATCAGATATAAATTAAGTTTTTGCGACATGAAAAATATCGTCTTTATTTTATCAATTTTCACACTTTCTATAGGATGCAACAATGATATTGAAGGTCCTTATATTGATGAAGATCTCGTCCCTTATGTTGATGAATTTATTGAAGAAGCTGCTGCAAGAGGATTAATCATAGACAAGGATTCTTTGGATTTACAAATATTTTTAACCAATATTCCTAATGCTAATATTCAAGGACAATGTGTCCGTGAACCAGGAGAAATTAACTTAATCCAAATCGATAAAAACTTTTTTAGGGCTATTGATGATCTGAGAAAAGAATTTCTTGTTTTTCATGAATTGGGACATTGTGTGCTTAATAGATTACATGAAGATGATTCGGATACAAATGGAAATTGTATTAGTATTATGCATAGTGGAGGAGCAAGCTGTAATGATACTTATAGCTTAGAAACTAGATCAGATTTTCTCGATGAGCTGTTTTAATAAGCTTAGCGCTTTCAAATTCAAAAATATTAAATGAGTTTATTACCAGAATTACTGGAAATACTACAACCAAAACAGGTTGAGGAAGATACATTTATAGGTCAAAATTTAAATATCGGCAGTCTTGCAGTTTATGGTGGTCAAGTATTGGCGCAGGCAATAGCTGTAGCAGGAAAATCTGTTCCTACTACCCACGGCATAAATTCTCTACATGCTTATTTTTTACTTTGGGGAGATAATGATAAAGAGATTACATTCAAGGTGCAAAATATTCGTGACGGCAAAAGTTTTTGTACACGCAGGGTTAATGCCATTCAGAATGGGAAAATAATATTCATTCTTGCTGCCCAATTTCATCGAAAAGAAGATGGACTAAACCATCAAGTAAGCATGCCAAATGTAGCACGACCAGAAAGTCTAACTTCGTTTTCTGATTTGTTTGAAGAATTGTCTGCAAAACTAAATATAAAGCCTAAAGGAATTTATGCTAAAAATAGTCCTATAATTTTTCATCCTGTAGAACATGAAAATCCATTTAAACCTGGCATAAAACCTCCATTGAGACACGTATGGTTTAAATCAAATGGAGCATTGCCAAACGATCAAAGGATACAAGAAAGTTACCTGGCTTACGTTTCGGATTTTAGTTTGATTACTACTGCGCTCCTACCCCATAACGTCTCTTTATTTTCTCAACCAATGAAATTGGCGAGTTTGGATCATGCGATGTGGTTCCATCGTGAGATTAACGCTAATGACTGGATGCTGTATGTCATCGAAAGTCCAAATGCGAGTGGATCAAGAGGATATTGTACTGGAAGAATGTTTGATATCCATGGGAATTTGGTCGCTTCGGTTGCACAAGAAGGATTGATAAGACTAATTGACAGTAAAAAATAATTTCAAATTTGTTTTCACGTTAAAGGATTCTATATTTTTAAATTTTCAAACATTTCTTTCTATCTAGGTTTTTAGGGCATGCTGTGATAATTAGCCATTAAAAACTTACTTTTGTATTAAAATTTATATACATATGAATATTTCTGTTATTGGAACTGGGTATGTAGGGTTGGTTACTGGAACTTGCTTTGCTGAAACAGGAAATAATGTTACTTGTGTCGATATAGATGCTGCCAAAGTAGAAAAAATGAAAAATGGAGTTATTCCAATTTTCGAACCGGGATTGGAAGTATTATTCCATAGAAATATTAAGCAAAATAGATTGAAGTTTACCACTCATCTAGCTGAAGGGATTAAAGATGCAGAGATCATTTTTTTAGCATTACCAACGCCTCCTGGTGAAGATGGTTCTGCAGATTTATCTTATGTATTAAATTCAGCCAGAGACCTAAGTTGCATCATCGATAACTATACTGTAATCGTTGATAAAAGCACAGTTCCAGTTGGTACAGCAGAGAAAGTGGCTTCAGTATTAGCGGAGAAATTAGACCTATCAAAATTTGATGTAGTTTCCAATCCAGAATTTTTGAGAGAAGGTGTAGCAGTGCAAGATTTTATGAAACCAGAAAGAGTTGTAATCGGGACTTCCTCAGAGAAAGCTGGTGATTTGATGAGAAAATTATACCAACCTTTTGTAAGACAAGGTAATCCAATCATCTTTATGGATGAGCGTTCTGCAGAACTGACTAAGTACGCTGCGAATTCATTTTTAGCGACAAAGATTTCATTTATGAATGAGATTTCAAACTTATGCGAAAGAACTGGAGCGAATGTCGATCATGTCAGAAAAGGAATGGGGACGGATTCTAGAATAGGCAAAAGATTCTTATTTCCAGGTGTAGGATATGGTGGTTCTTGTTTTCCTAAAGATGTTCAAGCATTAGCAAAAACAAGTAAGGAACATGATTATGATTTTAAGATTTTAGATTCCGTAATGAGTGTCAACGCAAAGCAAAAACTCACTATAGCTGACAAAATGATTTCCTATTTTGGTAATGACATTTCTAATACAACCATTGCAATGTGGGGATTGGCATTTAAGCCAAATACAGATGACATTAGAGAAGCGCCCGCGATTTATACTATAGAAAAACTGCTTGAGCACGGAGCAAAAATCCAAGTTTTTGACCCAGAAGCAATGCCAAATATTAAAGAAATTTTTGGAGATAAAATAAGCTTTGCTGAAAATCAATATGAGGCATTAAAAAATGCAGATGCACTAGCTATTATGACGGAGTGGAATGTTTTCAGAACTCCAGACTTTAATTTTATCAAATCAGAATTAAAATACCCAATCGTATTCGATGGTAGAAATATTTTTGATCTTGACATTATGGAAGAACATGGTTTTTACTACGAAAGTATTGGAAGACCTACCATTAATGCTTTTGAAACCAATAAGACGAAAATCAACTAATGAAAAAAATATTAATAACAGGCGTAGCTGGTTTTCTAGGTTCACACTTAGCTGATCGTTTTTTGAAAGAAGGTTTTGAAGTTATCGGTATGGATAATTTGTTAACTGGAAACATGGAAAACATCAGTCATTTGATGCCGTTAAAAGAATTTGATTTTCACCATTACGATGTGACAAAGTTTGTTCATGTAAGTGGAAATTTAGATTACATTTTACATTTTGCTTCTCCTGCAAGTCCGATTGATTATCTAAAAATGCCGATTCAAACGTTAAAAGTTGGGGCATTAGGAACGCATAATTTATTAGGTTTAGCTAAAGAAAAAAGTGCTAGGATCTTGGTTGCTTCTACTTCAGAAGTCTACGGTGATCCATTGGAGCATCCACAGAAAGAAACGTATTGGGGCAATGTAAATCCTGTAGGACCTAGAGGTGTATATGATGAAGCCAAAAGATTTATGGAAGCGATTACTATGGCATACAATAACTTCCATAATGTAGAAACAAGGATCGTCAGAATATTCAACACATACGGACCACGTATGCGAATGGATGATGGCAGAGCATTACCAACTTTCTTTTCTCAAGCTATGAAAGGAGAAGACATTACTGTATTTGGCGATGGAAGTCAGACGCGTTCTTTTTGTTATGTTGATGATTTAGTAGAAGGGATTTATAGACTGTTATTAAGTGATCATCATGAACCTGTAAATGTGGGTAACCCACATGAGATAACGATTAATCAAGCTGCCGAAGAAGTAATAAAATTAACTGGATCTAATTCCAAAATTATCCATACGGCTTTACCAAAAGATGACCCAAAAGTTAGACAACCAGACATTACAAAGGCTAAAACAATTTTAGGTTGGGAACCAAAAATTTCTCGAGAGGAAGGTCTCAAAAGGACTTATGAATATTTTAAAACCAAAGTTTAGCTTTTCAAACTAATCAAGAATAATTTCATTTTGAAACATTAAAAAAAGGCACTTAGAATTAATTCCAAGTGCCTTTTTTAATAAGTTCAAGATAATTTAAATCTATCTAGTGAACTAAGTTATTTTGTAAATATTTTACTTTTTTTTGAAATCGATGTGAGGGTAAGGACATTTATTTTCGTAATGATAATAGAAGCACAAATTAAATAACTTTTTAAATTCAAAATTATGAAAAACATATTAATCATACTAGTTGTATCTATTCAAGTTTTATTCTCTTCGTGTACAAAGGATTTCAGAGGCGAGGGACCTATCGTCACCCAACTATTAGACGTATCGGAATTCACTGGAGTATCAACAGAATCTTCTATAGATGTAATTATTAGTCAAGGAGAATTTCAATCAGTGGCAGTAACAGGATATGAAAATTTAATTGACAAGTTGGATTTATCAGTTAAAAATGGTGTGTTAAAGGTTGATGTAAAAAATGGAAATTATTCCAATTTAAATCTTGAACTAATCATTGAAATACCAACATTAAGCAAACTTAAAACCAATGGTTCTGGGAATATTACTGTCGGTCAGTTTAACTCATCTAACTTAGAAATGAATATCGAAGGGTCAGGTAATATAGTCGCGACAAGTGGTTTAAATATCGACAATAAGTTGACAAGTAAAATAGATGGTAGTGGATATATTGATGTAGCTGGAATAGTTACTTCTGAAGAAATCAAGATTGATGGATCAGGTGACTACAATGGTTTTAATCTCGAGTCTAACGAATGTAATGTTTTCATTAACGGATCAGGCGATGCTGAAGTTTTGGTAACTGATAGACTTGATATAAAAGTAAATGGATCTGGAAATACATATTATCGTGGAACGCCAAATATTAGCTCTACTGTAGATGGAAGTGGTAAAATTATTGATGCAAATTAAAATTGCAACAAGTATAATAAAAGAGATGGCGCTGATATTTTATATCAGCGCCATCTTCAATTATATTTATTAATTCCTTAAGTTAAACGATCATAATTTACTTTGTGAACTTAGTTATTTTCTTCGAAGCCATTTTATCTCCAATACGAACTCTAGCTGTATAAATTCCATTTTGTAATTCAGAAACATTTACAATCCAATTTTGATTACCAACAAAAGATTGTAATCTTTCAGTAAAGACTGATTGACCGTAAAGGTTAAATATCTCCAATGTTACATCACCTTTATCAGCTAATTCCAAACTAATGCTCATGAGCTCTCCAACTGGATTAGGATGAATTTCAAATGAAGATTGCAGCTCTAGGTCTACAACATCAGAAGTTATAAGTCCAGTAGATAAAGCATCTGATAAAGGAACTTCTATCGCATTATCAGCTGCGCCGGTATTATCAAGCATAAATGTTGTGATTAACAAATTCTCTTGATCCCATTCAGAATCTAATGTAATACTAAAGTTATATAATCTAGTTGATCCAGCATCAAGAGTAGATGCTATATCCATTTCCATTCCATCGAAAGGTGTAAGCAATGCTCTTGCAACATCATCATAAACCATCATTGATGCAGGTATAATACTTGGCAATTCATTTAATCCTCCATAAGTTATATCTGTTCCTGCATTTCCATTTGCCTGATCGTATCCAGAACCAGTGCCTGTTACATGGTCTTCTACGATTGCTACGACTAATTTATCAGCAAAATTTAATTCACCAATAGCTTCTACTTCAATAGAGATATCTAATGCATTTGTAGCTTCATCCAACTGAGCTCCAACATTGAAAGCAGATCTAATAGGAGCACCTATTTGATTAATAAATGGCGTTTCCGCGGAAGTAATGGTATTTCCTGGAACAAACGTCGTACCTCTATCCACAGAAAAATTTGGCCAACCGCTAAATCCTTCAACAGTTTGTATGCCTTCATCATAAGCTTCAATTGCCATTGGGTCTCCATTGTGCACTGCAACACCTACAAATAATTCTCCATATCGCTCCTCCATTAATTCCATAGTATAAGATCCTCTTGTACAATTTGGACACCAAGTTCCAGTAGCATCTTCGATAAGTACAGCTTTTCTTGGAGTGGGTGTTACAGCTGTCACTGCTCTAAATAATGAATTGTTACAATTCACATCATCTCCTTCGACACCATTTACAGAAACAAGTGATACTTTCATTTCATTAACTCCTCCCAAAATATTAATTGGTTCAGTAGCAAAAATCTGTAAAGAATCTCCTTCGGCAACACTTATATCATCATAATTCAATTGTTGGCTGGTACCAGCATAGTCAACATTTATAACGGCAGAAGTAACCTCTTCTCCTAGATTATTGATTAGTACTGCTACATTGGTTAAATTATTCCCTTCCAATCCAGATACCAATTCATCACCATTTGCAAGAGCAACATCGCGTGCTATTTCACCAGCTTCTGGTGAATGCTCAAATCTCATATCGTCAAACCAAAACTCTGCATCACTGCCATTAGCCACTGGATACATATTAAATGAAGCAAATGAATTCGCAGGATTTGGATAAGACGCTAAACATCTTCCAGCAAGCGATAACTCCCAAATATTCTCTGTGAGATTTACATCATACCTCACTTCAAACCATTCACCTTGTGGATACACCGCAGAAGCGGCTACAGTGTTGTTTGAGTTTTGAAATTCGACAGTTCCATTTGCATTAAAGAATACCTGAGAAGCCCAAGTAATACCTGCAGTCTCTTCTGCTTGAATATTATAGTATGCGCCGTATCCTGGAGAAACGTACATATTAAAAGAAAGACTCGCAGTCCCAGAATCATATTTGTCTTTAAAGGTCATGATTATATCCTCAGGTCCACCTCCAGTATTTGAAAACAAATAAATACTATTATTAGGACTTGCTGATTGCGAATCAGACACGGTAAGTCCTGTAGGAGTCCCAGGCCATAATTCAAAAAATTCTGGATTTACTTCATGTATTAAATCACCAGGTGAATAAGAATCAAAATCTTCAAAAATTGTTATCTGGCCATTAGAAATATTGATTATTCCTAAAACCAAAATAAGAAAAAGTATAGGTTTTTTCATTTTACTGTTTTTTTATGAATACTGTTCTTAAATATCGAAATAATTTATAATTCTAGCACCAAAAATTAACGTTTATTTCTCATATTGGTCAACTGTAATTACTGGATAGGATTAAAAAAGTCTGAATAGATAAGGATGAGCTAATTAAAATTCTCTGATTTAGTCATTGGCTTGCTGAAAAAATTATTCACTTTCATGGGTTATGTGAATGATAATAAATATTGAGAAATTGTATTAATTAAAACAAGAAACCCGTTGCGGGGAGCAACGGGTTAAAATCAATAAACCAATCTCATAAAATAAGATAAGCGTATAATAAAAAGACGAAATCCATATTAATGGGTCCGAAGACCAGTTGCTAAATCCTAATCTACATTATCATGCAAAAAAGAATTGTTGCGTTCGATTATAGGTTGGTTGTCATCATCCATAGAAACACTCAATCTAGAGAGTCTCATTTTATTGGCTGATCCTACATCGTCTAGTTCTACATTCCTTCTCATATAGGCTGGCTCGCTTTCCATATCCGCAATTACCTTTGGATCTTCAAGAGGTTTGGTGATTAAATTTTTAAGATACTCCCTTCGGGCATCTTCTTTGGTTCTTTGGGTTTCTGAACGAAGTGTATTTTTCTGTTCTTTTACAAAAGGATCTTCAGATGTTAAAAAATAAGCAGATGTAACTTCTTCATTACTAGGCAAAGATATATTATTATTTTTATAATCTAATATAGATTGACTTTTTTCTTCGTTTTTTGTTACTACAATTTTTGGTTCATCTTGTAAGTCAAACGGTTCATCCAATGGTACTTTTACTTGAGGAACAATCTTATGATCTTCATTAATGCCCAATGTTTTCTTAAAGCCAGTGGCAATGATGGTCAAACTTATCTTATCACCTAATCTTTCGTCAAAACAATTTCCCCAAATAATATCAGTTCCATGTCCAGCTTCTTCTTGGATATAGTCTGTAATTACACCAATTTCATCCATGGTAATCTCGTCTACACCAGAAGAAATATTTAGTAAAATATGTTGTGCTCCTCTGATGTCATTGTCTTCTAACAACGGTGAATTTATCGCTAGGTCAATTGCTTTTTTGGCTCTGTCTTCTCCGTTTGCGATTCCTGTTCCCATAATAGCAACTCCGCTTGCCCGCATTACAGTATTCACATCTTCAAAATCGACATTAATCTGACCAGGAAGCGTAATTATCTCTGCAATACCTTTAGCAGCCGTTGTCAACACGTCGTCTGCCTTAGAGAAAGCATCTTGGATTTTAAGGTTTCCAAACATGTCTCTAAGTTTGTCATTAGAGATCACTAAGATAGAGTCCACATTATTTTTCATTTGCTCTAGACCTTCTAAAGCGTATCTATGTCTTCTCCTTCCTTCGAAAGAAAAAGGCAATGTTACGATTCCAACAGTCAGGATACCCAATTCTTTTGCTGCCTTTGCAATGATTGGCGCAGCACCTGTCCCTGTTCCACCACCCATTCCGGCAGTGATAAAAACCATCTTGGTTCCTCTATCTAAAAACATTCTTACATCTTCGATAGATTCTATGCAAGATTGTTTTCCTACTTCGGGTATTGACCCAGCGCCTCGACCATCTGTAAGAGAAGGACCTAATTGTATTTTTTCTGGTACCGGATTAGATTGTAAAGATTGTATATCAGTATTGCAAACGGCAAAGTCCACTCCTTCTATACCTTGACGGTACATGTATGCGACGGCATTACTGCCACCACCACCAACTCCAATAACTTTTATTATTGCATTGTCTTTTTTATCGAAATTCAGCTGCATAGCGTCTTCTTTGTTTTGAAAGTTAAACTCCATTAGAAAATTAGTTTGGGAAATTAATTAAAATTCAGAATCAGGTGTAGTCTCAAAAAACTCTTTGGTATAGGTAAATAACCTATCATACCATCTTGTTCTAGTCATAGAAACCCCTTTGCTTTCTTCCACATCAAATTCTTGTGGATAACGCGTTGCAGGATCCTGATTTTCATCGTCTAAATCGTAAACTTCTCTGGTGGTTTTTGCTTCCATTTCCATATTCTCTATTGTAGTGATCAATAGACCAACTGCAGTAGAATATATTGGGCTAGCTAAATTATTGGTATAGCCATGTGCTAGATGATCAATCGGTAGACCGATTCTAGTAATTAGGCCAGTATGGTATTCTGCAAGGTGATCAATGTTCTTTAATAACGAACCTCCACCAGTCAATACAATACCAGCGATAAGTTTATTCTCAAAACCTGATCTTTTGATTTCCCATAATATATAATCGAAAATTTCTTCTAATCTAGCTTGTACAATCTTAGCTAGATTCTTTTCTGAAATTTCTTTTGCATCTCTTCCTCTAAAACCTGGAATAGTAATAATTCTATTATCAACTACTTCATCTGCCAATGCACTACCAAACTTTACTTTAAGTTTTTCTGCTTGGTCTTTCATCACTGTACATCCCTCTTTAATGTCGTTGGTGATAATATTTCCACCGAATGGAATTACTGCCGTATGTCTGATTATACCCTCTTGGAATACGGTCAGATCTGTTGTTCCACCTCCGATATCGACTAATGCTACTCCAGCTTCTTTTTCTTCATCACTTAAGACTGCTTTTGCAGAAGCGATTGGCTCGAGTGTCATATCTGCTACACCCAATCCTACTTTCTCAACGCACCTCAATATATTACGTGACGCGGATATCTGTCCAGTAATGATATGGAAATTAGCTTCTAACCTAACGCCAGACATACCTACAGGATCGATGATATCTCGCTCATCGTCTACTGTAAACTCTTGAGGGATAACGTGTAAAATTTTATCACCTGGTGGCAATACAATTTTATACATGTCCTTGATAAGTTTTTCTACATCTTCGACACTAATTTCTGAGTACGCATCATTTCTGACTAATAGGCCATGATGATGTAAACTCTTAATGTGTTGTCCTGCGATACCAACATGCACTTTTTCAAACTTAACGCCTGCTGATTTTTCTGCAATATCAATAGACTCTTTAATTGCCTTTACAGTCTTATCAATGTTTGATACGACACCACGAGAAACGCCTTCTGACTTGACAGTTCCCATACCGAGAATTTCTATCTTGTCATATTCGTTTTTACGCCCTGCAATGGCACAAACTTTTGTTGTCCCAATATCGAGCACTATGGCTAAGTCCGATCTGTTTACTTCTAGAAAATCCATAATGTTTTTTTACCGGTTTTTTTCTTTGTCTACTTTTCCTACGATTTGTTCTTCAAAACTGAGATTTATCGTAGCAAACTTATCAATTCCAAATTTTTTAATGTCTTTATAATATGTCTTAAGTTTGAAGAACTTTTCATCTAATTCAGTAGCAACACCAAACCTGATTTTGGTATCTCCGAGTTTAGGAACCATTGTGATTTCTCCATCTGATTCTAAATGAATTTGTTCTACTAAAGAACTCAAAAAATTGTCTTGATATATTTTTTTAGAAACATAATATATGTCTGCTATTGGGTTGTTTAATTTATCCATATATTCAGGATCATAGTTCCCTACATATCCTGTAGCAACAGGTACGCGTACCGTTGATGACTCATCAACTGGAATTTTACTGCCTGATAAATCTAGATAATAATCACCTCCATTAGCATTACTCACCCTAACGATGGGCTCTTTTTGTTCTATCTGAATAAACATTTCATTTAGCTTTGAAATGTATACTTCTGCGTTTTTGATTCTAGCATCTTTGTTGAGCATTGTCTCTATAGCTCGAATGTTAAAATCTTTTAATGCTGCTCTATCAATATCAAAACTTGTCGATTCAGAAAGCATATTATATACATCTTCGGATTTGATCAGATATTTCCCATCTGGCAAACCGAATATATTTACATTGATTTTTTTTATGTGATTATTTTTCTTTTGGTTGATACCAAAAGCCAATGTACCAAAAATAAGGGCAAGACCCATAAGCATAATGAAATGCTTTGGTCGAATAGATATTGATGATTTTTTCTTTCTTGTTGCCAAATCTTATTATGATACAGTTTCTATAATTACGCCATGATATTTATTTATATCCGAAGCACCTAACGTAAGTAAAACTTCGGGCGTATTATCGTGCAATTTAGCAATTAATATTTGAATATCAACAATATACCCATTATTATTTTTCATAATATCTAAAATCATCTCACTTTTAACACCTTCAATCGGCTCTTCTCTAGCAGGATAGATTGGGAGAAGATATATTTCATCAAATTTGTCTAATACTTCTGCAAATCTGATATAGAAATCTTGGGTTCTAGAATACAAATGTGGCTGGAAGATTACTGTGATTTTTTTATTAGGGAACAGCATTTTAGACGTTGAAACTGCAGTTTCTAATTCGTCTGGATGATGCGCATAATCGTCGATCAAAGTAAAAGAAGGAGATTGATATATAGTTTCAAATCTTCTTTTAATCCCTTTAAACACGCTTAGTGCATTTTGTAAATCATGAATTTTTAAACCTAATTTTGAAGCAATCACTGCTGCACCCAATGCATTATTGATATTATGTGCTCCAGGCATAACGGATACCGTATTTGCTGCTACTTTGTCATTAATTATTAGATCAAATAAAAATTGGCCATTATGCACTTTAATATTTTCTACACGATTCCCTGTGTCATCTCCTGTATAAATTACTTCAATTTCTTTTTTTAATAATGTGCTTCTCCATTCGCTTGGAAAGGTTTTTGAAAGTTCTTTATCAATTATGACAACTCCACCTTTTTTAACTTGTAAGGATAATTCTTGGTATGCATCAATCATTGTCTGATGGTCACCGTAAATATCTAAATGGTCAGCGTCTAAGCTCAAGATTAAAAGTACATCTGGAGATAAATGTAAAAATGACCGATCATATTCATCAGCTTCTACGACTATAATATCGCTATCACCAAGGACAAGATTTGAATTATAGTTTTTCATTATTCCACCCACAAAGCCAGTAGGATGTAAATTGCTCTGATGTAAAATGTGTGTTAGTATCGCAGAAGTACTTGTCTTACCATGTGTCCCTGCGATTGCTAAACATTTTTTTGATCTTGAAATTAATCCAAGAATTTCTGCTCTTTTAAAAATTCCAATTTCTTTTTTTACAAAGTATTTATAGATTGGATTTTCTATTGGAACGGCTGGAGTCATTACTACCAAATCAATGTTTCCTGGAACAAGGTTTAAATCTGTATTGTATGAAATTTTTGCTCCTTCGTTTTCTAACGAAACTGTCAATTCACTCTTTGTTAAATCATATCCACTGACCGTTATATTTTGGGATAAAAAATAACGCGCTAAGGCACTCATACCTATTCCCCCTATACCAAGAAAATAAATATGTTGCAGAGTAGAAAGTGATCGATTATCCATTTGCTAAAGCAATAATTTCTTCACAAATGTCATTGGCAGCATTTGGTTTCCCAAATTGCGAAATACTTTTGGCTAAAGCTTTCTGCCTTTTTTCTCCAAAAATTAAATCCAATGCCAGTGGAAACAATTTTTGCTTGACCTCATCGTCTTTGACGAGTAAAGCGGCATCATTTTGTACTAAAGCATTTGCGTTTTTGGTTTGATGATCTTCTGCGACATTTGGAGAAGGAACAAAAATTGCGGCCTTTGCAACTAAACCTAATTCTGATATTGTTAATGCTCCTGCTCTGCATATTATTATGTCTGCTGCTTTATATGCCATGTCCATTCGCTCAATAAAAGTCATTGGAAATACATTACTTAATGAAGCAGTTTTACTGTTGAGAAATCTATCCTCATAAAGTTTTCCGATTTGCCAAATCAATTGAATTTCTGGATTGTCTTTCCAAAATTGATAATTTTCATCAACAGCTTCATTCAGCGTTTTTGCACCAAGACTTCCACCAAAGAGTAATATAGTTTTCTTATTTGCTAAGCCAAATTTTTCTCTCGATTCATTTAATGAAAGACGAGATTGATATATGTCTTTTCTTACTGGATTACCCGAAAGGACCAATTTCTCTTTCGGAAAGAAAGATTCCATTCCATTGTATGCTACACAGATTTTGTTTGCCCTTTTAGAAAGAAATTTATTGGTAATTCCAGGGTAAGAATTTTGCTCTTGGATCAAAGTTTTGATGCCCATTTTCTGAGCAACGTATAAAGTAGGTCCACTTGCATATCCTCCTACACCAATTACAATATCGGGCTTAAAATGTTTAATTAAAGATTTGGCTTTTGATACCGCACCGCCGATTCTAAAGATATTTTTGATATTTTCAAAAGAAAATTTTCTTTGAAAACCTTTAATATTTAATCCAATAATTTTAAACCCTGCTTTTGGCACTTTTTCCATTTCCATTTTCCCCTCTGCACCAACAAAAAGAATTTCTACCTTTGGATTTTTAGCTTTTAATGTTTGTGCTATCGCAATTGCTGGATAGATGTGTCCGCCACTACCTCCTCCACTAATTATTACTCTCATATTTAACTTCTTGAAGTTTCAATTTCTCTGGAGTAGCAGCTACATCTTCGACATATCTACTTACGCTTAAAATTACACCAAGAGAAATACAGGTAAATATTAATGATGTTCCACCCATTGAAATTATCGGTAATGTCAATCCTGTTACTGGCACAAGGTGAACTGATACAGCGATATTTGCAAATGCCTGAATAACAATATTAAGACATAGTCCTATGGCTAATAATGCCCCAAAACTTTTTGGACACCTTGTTACTATCCCGATACACCTTATTAAAAGCCATAGATATAGTCCTACAATTACAAATGCACCAAGTAATCCATATTCTTCACAAATTATCGCATAAATACAATCGGCATATGCATAAGGCAGAAAATTCCTTTGCATAGAATTACCCGGACCTTCTCCAAAAAAGCCTCCCTTTGCAATTGCTATTTTTGCTTGTTGTACTTGGTAACCACCATCAGAATTATATAAAAACTCATTAATACGATTACTCCAAGTTTCCAATCGAAAGTACTCAGGAAATATGGTTGCAAGTAACACTAAAAAAGACAATAATATTAGACCTACCAATACCATTGCTGCAATATACCTCAACTTAACCCTACCTATAATCATCATTAAGACACAAGTAAAAAACAACAAAGCAGCTGTACTTAAATCAGCAGGTGCTATCAACATACAGACTAGTCCAACTGGCAAAATTACTGGAAGGAAAGCAGTTTTAAATTCTTTAATATTCTCTTGTCTTACTGCCAGTAACCTAGCAACATAAATGATCAATGCAATCTTGGCAAAATCGGATGTTTGAAATGTTTTGTCAATCCAAGGTATTGTGATCCATCTTCTGGCATCGTTGATTTCGCTACCAAAACCCAAGGTAAAAACCAACAGAGGAATTGATATAAAAATTAATATAGGTGCCAATTTTGAGAATGTCATATAGTACGTACGAGAACATAAAACCATCATAACAACACCTGCAACAATAAACAATAAGTGCTGAAACAAATAGGATTCTGTATTACCATCACGGTATCTGTATGCGGTACTACCAATTGCACTGTATACCGCAAGAATAGATGCGAATGCAAGGATAGCTACTATGAGCCAAATGATTTTATCTCCTTTAAGATTCCGAACTGCCTGTGTTACTGCTTCCATGTTTTTCTTTAAATCGAATAACTTGTTCTTTAAATTTTTCTCCTCTATCGATATAATTGTCGAAGAGATCAAAACTCGCGCAGGCTGGTGATAATAAAACGGTAGTCCCTTTTTTGCTAACGGACTGAGATACCGTTATTGCTTCTTTAACGTCTTCTAAATGATAAATCTTATCTACCACTTTAGAAAATGTTTTTTGTATTTTCTCAGGGAACTTTGACAAAATTACAATAGCTTTTACTTTTTCCGAAACCAAATCCAATAAAGTTGAATAATCATTTCCTTTATCTACTCCTCCAACGATCCAAACTATAGGTTTTTTTATTGCTTCTAATGCGTAAAAAACTGCATCAACATTGGTTGCTTTACTGTCATTGACATACTTTACGCCATCGATTGATGCAACTGGCTCAAGACGATGCGCTAATGCTTCAAAGCTTTCAATGCCAGTCTTTATTTCATCAAATGACAATCCAAATGATAATAAAGCATCTACTGTCATAGCTATATTGAATGCATTATGTTTTCCCAAAAGCTTTGGAATTATAGCTAAATCCCCAACTTTTAGCAAGTCCTCGGTGGATTTATCTTTGATCCATTTTATTTTGGCCTCAACCTTTAACTGCTTGAACGTCTTATTGGTTATCTGATCAGATGCATTTAAGATTAATATCTCTTTTTCTTTTTGATTTTTGGTAATGCGGAATTTAGCTTTGGCATATAATGATATGTCGTGTTGATAACGATCCAAATGATCGGGTGTAATATTGGTAAGGATTGCAATATCTGGTTTAAAAGTTTCAATTCCATCTAATTGAAAACTGCTTAATTCTAACACACAATCTTGATTAGGATTTTCTAATACCAATCTGGCAAATGCGTTTCCAATATTCCCACCTACACCAATTTTTCTATTGGTACTTTTTATGACATGATAAATTAATGATGTTGTCGTGGTTTTACCGTTACTTCCTGTAATGGCAATTATTTTTCCATTGTGATATTTGTAAGCAAATTCGATTTCAGAAATAATGGGGATTTGTTTTTCAATTATTGATTTTACAATTGGAACATCATCGCTTATTCCTGGACTTTTGATTATTAATTTTGAATTTAGTATTCTTTCTGTAGTATGTTTCCCCTCTTCAAAAAGAATATTATTTTCTTCTAATTCGATTTTATAATTATCTAAAATTTTACCGTAGTCACTTAAGAATACATCCCAGCCATTTTTTTTGGCAAGTATAGCTGCTGCAGTACCACTTTCTCCACCACCTAATATGCTGAGCAACTTTGACAAGTTATCTGATTTTAAGTGTGATGATTGTTAAAATCGCTAGAAATATGCCTATAATCCAAAATCTAGTTACAATAGTAACTTCATGAATTCCTTTCTTTTGATAGTGATGATGCAATGGTGACATAAGGAATATACGTCTACCTTCGCCATACTTTTTTCGGGTATATTTAAAGTATGATACTTGCATTATAACAGAAAGAGATTCTACTAAAAATATTCCACAGAGAATCGGAATTAATAATTCTTTCCTTAAAATTATTGCTAATACTGCAATGATACTTCCTATGGCTAAACTTCCTGTATCCCCCATAAATACTTTAGCAGGAAAAGCATTAAACCAGAGGAATCCAATGCATGCACCTAAAAAGCAAGCTAAGAAAACGACTACCTCTCCCGAATTAGGAATAAATAAAATTCCTAAATAATCTGCAGTAATCGAGTTACCTGACACATAAGCTAATACACCTAACGTTGCGCCAATGATTGCAGAATTACCGGCCAGTAACCCATCGAGTCCATCCGTTAGATTAGCACCATTAGACACTGCTGTTATAATAAATATCAATACTAATGAAAAGATCAAATAAGATAAGAAAGTATTGTTACCTGCAAACCATTCGTAATTTAGTCTATTCTCCTTGATAAAAGGCATATTGGTCAGTAGATTATCCACATAAGCAACATCCTTGCTTACTGTTTGTCCAACATAATCTTGAATGTCAATTGTAGCCTCTTTAACTATATTGTAATTCTGTGATTTTGCTAAATCTGCAGGCACGCGTACTAAAATATCTTTACTGCTAATCATAGTAATTGCCACTGCAATTCCCAAAACTACTTGTCCAATAATTTTAAATTTACTTTTTAATCCGTCTTTGTTCTTTTTAAATACCTTGATGTAGTCATCTGCAAAACCGACCATAGCCATCCAAATGGTTGACAAGAGCAAAAGGAGGATATATACATTATCTAACTTAGCAATTAGTAATGTAGGCAAAACAATCCCAGCTATGACTATCAAGCCACCCATTGTAGGAGTACCTTCTTTAATTTTCTGACCTTCAAGGCCAAGCTCGCGAACGGTCTCGCCGATCTGAAATTTTCTAAGTAGATTAATTATGGAATTACCAAAGATGAGCACAAAACCTAAGGACAATAAAATCCCTAATCCTGCTCTAAAGGAGATGAATTGAAACAAACCTGCGCCTGGCAAGTTGAAGTTTTTTTCGATCCAATCAAAGAAATAATATAGCATCTGAAATTTTAAATAAAAATAACAGTGCAACGGGGTTTTAGACCTTTGTCCAAAAGTATTCCCGTTACAACTGTTAAAACCAACCTGAGAATGATAATAGAACCTATTCTTATATATCTTTCAATAACGGAGACCTAATCCGTTACTTTTTATTTTTAATCTCCTTTCCGCTTTGGCGCTAAAGCTTACCAATTAAGGTAAGTTTAGCTCCGCGCGCTAAGAAGATGATTTTCT
>JAHDBF010000066.1:16580-19318 GCA_020630525.1 Saprospiraceae bacterium | reverse complement strand
CATTATTGTCATTTTCGCACCTCCCATTTCTGGTAGATTAGCCACTAATTTCACCAATTTTGCTTCAGATTTATCAAACCACATTTTCTGACCAGCACCACCATCAAGCGACTCAGTTTCGACAGTATACGTATCAATAGTTGCGTCTCCTAGCGTTATCTTTTCAGATCCCGTAACGGTCAATTTATAAGAAAGTACCTTTTGTTTTGTGGCATCAAAAATTCGATACATCGTTGTATATCCTTCTTCTAATGGCAATGCACCTAAGGTAACGCCTAATGCTGCTCCATCAGAAAAAGTAGGCGCAAGAAGCTCCGCTTCGATAGGCGTATCGTTTCCTTGCATATTCATATTTCCTTTGACCGATGTATCTGACAGATCCATATTTATACTTACTGGACCTTGATTAATTTCTCTTTTTACAGGAGCAAGAGTCTTTTTTGCAACGGTACAAACATCTAATATTTCTCCCATTGGCGAAGTGGCTTTATCTGTGATTTTCCAGTTATCACCAGCATCTTCGATTGTTCTTGTCATTGACATTGGGATTTTTTGTTCACCCATTTCGATTGTCATATCATAGTCCATATTTGATGGAGTAAGTGATTTTACTGGCATTGGAAGTGCAGCAGTAGCCATTTCGTCTGTTAGTTTTTTAGGCATTTCTACCGTATTTATATCTACAGTTACCTTTTTAACAATCCGTTGTAATGGTAATTTAATTTCTTCTTGGAATCTTCCTCCTAGGTGTTTTGCAAGGAATTTTTCTGCTACATACAAGAATGCAATATTGTTATCAGGATTGGCAAATCCATGTCCTTCATCAGGAAAATTCAAATATTCAACCGGCAATCCTAATTCTCGCATGGCAAAAACAATCTGATCAGATTCTGCTTTTTTTACCCTTGGGTCATTCGCTCCCTGCGCTACCAATAATGGTACTTTTATATTTTTAGCATGGAATAGTGGAGACTGTCTTTCTAATTGTGCGCGTCCTTCTTCCGTTTCTGGATTTCCCATTCTAACATGAAATACTTTTCTAAAAGATTCCCAGTAAGGAGGAATGGTTTCTAGTAAGGTAAATAAGTTTGATGGCCCCACGATAGAAATTCCAAGTGCATACACATCAGGGGTAAATGTCAATCCTGCTAGTGTAGCATATCCGCCATATGATCCACCCATAATGCCAATTTTCTTAGGATCGGCATAGCCTTTTTCTACCAAGTATTCAGCAGCAGCAGTTAAGTCATCTTGCATTTTCTGTCCCCATTCATTGTTTCCAGCATTTAAAAATGCCTTTCCAAATCCGGTAGAACCTCTAAAATTTGGTTGGATAACTACATAACCTCTATTGGCTAAAAACTGAGCAAAACTATTGTATCCCCAGTTGTCTCTCGCCCAAGGTCCTCCATGAGGAACGACTAATGCAGGTAAGTTTTTAGGGTCTATTCCTTTAGGTAAAGTTAAATAGGCTGGTATTTCTAATCCATCTTTTGAACTATATCTAACTGGCGTCATTTTCGCCAAGTGTTCGACAGGTAGATTAGGTCTTGGACGATAAAGAAAAGTAGTTTCTTTAGTCTTTACATCAAACAGATATGCAGCACCTGGATCAGTGTCAGAATTTGCATATATGATCCAAAGACTTTCATCTTTTGTCATTGAAGTCACTGATATTTCTGCTTCAGGAAATTGTCTTTGGATATGACCAAAAAGCTGCGAATACCGCTTATCTCTCCAGTAAATTCGCTCTTTATCACCTGTATAACTTGTTCCGATTAGTGCCTCTGTTAGATCCGAGAAAATGGCATTCCCAAAATCAACTTTGTTTTCAGGATCAGATTCTAACACAGTAAATGAGTCATTGTCTAAATCCAAAAGCCCAAATTGAGTCAAGTCAACATCTCCTTTATTAGAAACAAAATATACTTTTCCATCTTGATTAAACTTAACAGGATAACAGCTTTCATCGACGGTACAGCTGTAGCAAGTTTTAAATCCACCTTCGGTAAATTTTAAAAATTCTGTTCCTCCATCACTATTCGATTTAGAGATCATTTTCAACTCATCATTCAAGTCAAAATATGATCCTGTCATTTCCATATCATTCTTAAGGACCAACTCTTTCTCACCAGTTGAAATACTTACTTTATATAGGTCATGCCATGCCTTATCTCTATCGTTGATTCCCACATAAATCTTATCTTCATCTGACTTAGGTACAGACATTATATAAGCGCGTATATCCTCCATCGGTGTTAAATCTATAGATTCTGGAACACCTGTTTCTTCATTTCTTTCTCCACTTGGATCTACAGAATAGACGTGAAAATTTTCATCACCACCTTTATCTTGCGCATATAGAATATGTTTTCCATCTCTACTCCAAAAATAACTTCTGATCGGTCGATTGGTATCTGCAGTCACTGGTTTGGCTTCGTCAAATGCCTGATCTTTTTCTTTTACCCAAATATTTCTAACCTCGTTATAAGGTTTTATAAATGAGATGTATTTTCCATCTGGACTCAATCTGGCGGTGGATATTTCTGGATTCCCAAAGAGAATCTCTCTATCAATTAAAGGTGGTAATCCTTCTTGCGCTGCAATACTCATACTTAACGAACTGGTAATTAAAAGTGTAAAAAAATAAGAAAGCTGACTTTTCATAAAGTGTTATTTTGATTTTAATGGGTCAAATAGTTAATAAATTCTTGATAAATCGAATTTCCTAGATTAAT
>JAHDBF010000066.1:0-16480 GCA_020630525.1 Saprospiraceae bacterium | reverse complement strand
TAAGTGTGAATTTCTATTAAATGAAGGAAAATCTATCTGCATCCGCCTGAAAATTCAATTTTTTACGGATTTCGATCAAATGTCCGTAATCCAATATTACTGATTTTACAGAGTCTTCATTCTCTTCAAAAGTCAATAGATCTTCACCTAACGGATCATGCACCACAGAATTTCCTTGATACTCATGTCCGTTACCATCTATTCCTACTCTATTTACTCCTATGCAATATGACATATTTTCGATTGCTCTGGCTTTTAATAAAGTTTGCCATGCGGAGGCACGCTTTTTAGGCCAATTTGCACAATACACCAATACATCATAGTCAAAGTCTGTATGTAAATCTCTCCTACTCCAAACAGGAAATCTCAAATCATAACATATAAATGGACAGATTTTCCAACCATTTATCTGTACTACCAGTTTATTTTCACCAGCTTTAAAGTGTTCATTTTCTTTTGCTAAGGTGAATAAATGTTTTTTATCGTAGAATTTAACATTCCCATCTGGAAAAGCAATTATCATTCTATTTCTAAAATCACCATTTTCATTGATTAATATTGAACCCATTAAACAACTGTCTAATGAACCTGACTTTTCCATCATCCAAGCAACAGTCTTACCTTCCATAGATTCAGCTAAACCTATATTATCATTGGTAAATCCAGTAGTGAAAGTCTCTGGTAAAACAATCAAATCACTGTCTTCTAATCCTTCCAATTTAGCAGAAAACATGTCCAAATTGGCATTTTTATCGTGCCAATGCAGTTGAGATTGTATAAGAGATATCTTCAAAGGCGAAACATTTAGCATATTATTTGGTGTTTATACAAATATCACTATTAATTGAATGAAAATTGACGTTTTCATAACATGATTGTATTTTTAAAATCAATAAGAAAATTTAACTTTGAGTTCAATTTTTGAAAGCCACATATTAAAATGAAGAAAAAAATAAAAAAAGTAGCGGTCTTAGGTTCTGGAGTTATGGGATCAGGTATCGCAGCACACTTTGCCAACATTGGTTTAGAAACTGTACTTCTCGATATTGTACCGTTTAATCTAACAGACGAGCAAAAAGCAGATAAAACTGCAAGAAATAGCATCGTAAATGGTGCATTGAAAGCAGCAACAAAGGCTAGACCTGCTGCCTTTTATGACAAATCATTTGTTTCTAGAATAACTACAGGAAACTTTGACGATAACTTAGATTTAATCGCTGATGCAGATTGGATTATTGAGGTTATCATTGAGAAATTAGACATTAAGAGAGGTTTATTTGAGAAAGTGGAAGCGATCAGAAAGCCCGGTTCTTATGTTACTTCAAATACTTCTAGTATTCCTATCCATCTTTTGGTAGAAGGAAGATCTGATGATTTCAAAAAGCATTTTTGTGGAACACACTTTTTTAATCCACCGAGATATTTGAGATTATTCGAAGTAATCCCTCATGAAACGAGCGATCCAGCAATGATTGACTTTTTCTTAGAATATGGAGATAAGTTCTTAGGAAAAGATACCGTACTTTGTAAAGATACACCAGCATTTATTGCCAATAGAATTGGTGTAATGTCTGGTCTTAAAGTTTTCCAACTTACTGATAAGTATGATCTTAAGATAGAAGAAGTAGATGCACTGACTGGACCGATCATCAACAGACCAAAAACTGGATCATTTAGACTACAAGATTTGGTTGGGCTTGATACTGCAATGAAAGTGAATGATTTTGTTGTTTCAGCATGTCAAGATGATGAATATATCTCTACACTTAAAGACCTAGAGACGCCAAAATACATGCAGTTCTTGATCGATAATAAATTCTTTGGAAACAAATCGAAACAAGGATTCTACAAAAGAGTAAAAGATGAAAACGGCAAAAAATCTACACTTGCTTTAAATCTAAAAACATTAGAATATGAACCAGCCATCAAACCAAGGATGGACAGTATTGGCGCAGCAAGAAAAATAGAACTAACGGATAAGAAACTTCAAACACTAATAGACCATGAAGATAAAGGCGGACAATTTTTAAATGAATATTTCGCAAGCTTATTCGCTTATAGCTCAAATAGAGTTCCAGAAATTGCAGATGACATTTATAGTGTTGATGATGCAATGGCTGCTGGATACGCTTGGGATTATGGTCCATTCCAATACTGGGATTTCATTGGCGTAGAAAAAGGAATTCAAATAGCTGAAGCGCATGGTAATACCGTTGCTCAATGGGTAAAAGACATGGTTGCTGCAGGAAATACATCTTTCTACAAAACAGAAGATGGTCAAACCAAATATTATAACATTGGTAGCAAGTCTTACCAAGTGGTTCCTGGAACAGAGGCTTTCATCATTCTTGACAACATTAGAGACAAGAAGCCAGTATTCCAAAACAGTGAGTGTCTAGTCCATGATATCGGAGATGGTGTATTAAACTTTGAGTTTAGATCTAAAGCAAATGCCATTGGAACTGAAATGGGACAAGGTCTAGCAGAAACAATTAGAATTGCAGAAGAAGAAGGTTGGAATGGAATCGTTATTGGCAACAATGCTAAAAACTTTAGTGTAGGTGCCAACTTGATGAACGTCGGAATGTTGGCGATGCAAAAAGACTTTGACACCTTAGGAACTATGGTTGATCAATTTCAGCAATTGACAATGAGAATGAGGTATTCTTCTATTCCAGTTGTGGTTGCAACGCAAGGATATGTGTTTGGTGGAGCTTGCGAAATGTTGATGCATGCAGATGCTGGAGCAGTTGCTGCTGAATCATACATTGGATTGGTAGAAGTAGGTGTTGGACTTATTCCTGGAGGAAGTGGAACTAAAGAAATGGCAGTTAGGGCTTCGGATAAATTCTTTGAAGGAGATGTAGAAATGCCAACATTAATCGATCACTTCAAACCGATCGCAACAGCAAGCGTAGCTACTTCAGGTCATGAGGCATATGGCTATAACTTAATGTTGAAAAACAAAGATGAAGTAATCGTAAATGCAAAAAGAAACATTGCTGAAGCTAAGAAGAAAGTACTAGCATTGGCAGATGGATACATGCAACCAAGATTTAGAAAAGATGTCAAAGTTCTTGGAAGAGCAGGTCTTGCAACGTTATATACCGCAATCAATGAATTCAAACTAGGAAACTACATGTCAGAATATGATGTGGAGATTGCTAGAAAAGTAGCTTATGTGATGTGTGGTGGAGACTTAACTTCTGCACAACAAGTTGATGAGCAATATTTATTAGATCTTGAAAGAGAAGCGTTTTTAAGTTTATTGGGTAATCAGAAAACAATGGATAGAATCCAACACATGTTGACTACCAATAAGCCTTTAAGAAATTAATTATCTATCAAAAAATTTAAAAAACAATGGAAGCATATATAGTAGCAGGTTATCGTTCAGCAATTGCAAAATCAAAAAGAGGTGGATTTAAAAACTACAGATCTGATGATCTTGCTGTTGACGTAATCAAGCATTTAATAAGTACTGTTCCAGAATTGGACCCTACAATTATCGATGACGTAATCGTAGGATGCGCTAACCCAGAAGGTGAGCAAGGATTACAAATCGGAAGATTGATTTCTGCAAGAGCTTTAGGCAAAGAAGTGCCGGGAGTCACTGTCAATAGATACTGCGGGTCAGGACTAGAAACAATTGCAATTGCATCTGCTAAAATAAAAGCAGGCATGGGAGAAGCATTCATCGCTGGAGGAACAGAAAGTATGAGTCTCATCCCAATGACAGGATATAAATTATCTCCAAGTTACAATGCAGCAATGGAGAACATCAATTATCACGTAGGGATGGGTGCGACAGCAGAAGCAGTGGCTGTCAAGTATGAAGTGTCACGAGCACAAGCTGACGAGTTTGCATACAACTCGCATGTGAAAGCAGCGGCTGCCATCGATGCAGGAAAGTTTAACGATCAGATTGTTCCCGTAACCGTAAAGGAAGTTTTTGTCAAAGATGGCAAGCGTACAGAATCTGAGCATACCGTTGCAATGGATGAAGGCGTAAGAAGAAGTACAACTGTAGAAGCATTGAGTGGATTGAGAGCAGTATTCAAAAACGGTGGTGTAGTTACTGCTGGGAACTCTTCTCAGACTTCAGATGGTGCAGCGTTTGTATTGGTGGTTAGTGAGCGATTGGTAAAAGAATTAAACTTGACACCAATAGCTAGATTGGTAACTTGTGCATTAGGTGGTGTTGATCCGCTATACATGGGAATTGGACCATGTGCTGCAGTGCCAAAAGCACTTAAGCAAGCTGGATTAAATCAATCTGACATCCAACAAGTAGAGCTTAACGAGGCATTCGCGACACAAGCTTTAGCGGTTATAAAAACACTTGACTTAGATCCGAATATTGTGAATGTAAATGGAGGAGCAATCGCGCTTGGTCATCCACTAGGTTGTACTGGAGCAAAATTATCGATCCAATTATTAGAAGAAATGAAACTTAGAAATCAGAAGTACGGAATGGTTACTGCTTGTATTGGTGGTGGTCAAGGTATCGCTGGTATCTTTGAAAAACTATAAGAATATCAGTTATAAAACTGATTAAGTGAGAAAAAATAAGAGGCGTTAGATTAAGTTCTAACGCCTCTTTTATTTTTAAATTCAGATTACTAATTGTCAACTTCTTTCACATCAACCAAGTCAATTTGATAAACACCAAACATTGGATCAGGCATCAGCAAGGGAAAAGTATTTTCTTTTACGTAACCACAAAAAGTTACACTTAAACCTTCTTCTTCATATTTAGAATCCCAATTTTCTACAAGTAACCAAATTTCAGAACCATCTTCATTTCCTTCCGCAGCATAAATTCCCCAACGATCATAACACATAAAGTACTTTGCCTCTCCTTGAATATTGTTTATTGTAAACAGGCAACTTTCATCTTCACAAATTAATTCTTCTTCACAAAACGATTCTTTATCACAACTCATTGTCATGCCAATAATAAAGCATAGAAATATAATTTTTAACGATTTCATATTTTTAGTTTTTTAATAATGAATATTGTTCTTTCAATTTACTTATCGGATCAATATTGAAAAGGGTTGGTAATTGGTTCAAATAACATTAGAAAAGAATAAATCATTTAGGTAATAAATTTAAAAGCAATTACCTTTGAAAAAAGCATATTCATGAAAATCAACAAGAAAAAAATCGGATTAGGAATTATCGTTTTTCTGATAATTGCACAGTTTTTCAGAATCGACAAAACCAATCCGCCTGTTGATCCAATGAATACAATTGAAAAGTTAGAGAATGCTCCTCAAGATGTAACGCAGCTTCTAGAAAGAGCATGCTATGATTGTCATTCCAATAACACAAATTATCCTTGGTACACCAATATTGCACCAGTTTCATGGTGGGTAAAGCGACACATCAATAAAGGAAGAGCTGCATTAAACTATTCAGAATGGGGAACATATTCTCCATCTAAAAAACAACATAAAAAAGAAGAATCTGCCGACTTTATTGAAAAAGGATGGATGCCAATCGGTTTTTATAAGATTATGCATTCTGAAGCCAGAATTACAGACGAAGAAAGAAAACTGTTGGTCGATTGGTTTAGATCTATCTAGGTTTTTAAGCTTCTTCTGATTACATGTTGAATTGGAACACGTTCTATTTTACTACGTAACCAAGCTGTAATATCTAGATATAAAAATGCCCGCTTTTCGAATTTTACTTTTCTCAATTTTAATAGTTTCGCTTCTAAAGAAATAAACGCTGGCATTAAATCTGATTGTGTCATTCGAGGTAATTTCTTTAAAAATTGAAATACTTCTTGTTGCACTTTTTGCATCTCTTCTACCTTTAATAAAAATCGGAAAACAGATTTTATTTGATAACTAACCAACTCTATATTGCCCAATTCATAATGACAGAGTAAACTTAATATTCGAGAAAAACATTGTAGATCGTTTCTAAAATCTGGATAAGGTTTATTATTTATTATGTTTAAATATTCTAATGCTTCATTATATTTTTCAGCACCAAAATAAACGCATGCTATCTTATAGTAAATGGTAAATTTTCGATGAAGATTCCAGGATTGAATTTCACTTTTTACTTCATCCGTTAATAATCTATTTAAGAACAATTCACCATCATCATAATTAACTTCTACAATATATTTATTGACGCCATGTATCAATTCGATATTAGAAACAAGTTGCAAACAATTCTGATCCAAAAATTTATGATGAGTCAATTTAAAATTTAAAAAGGAATCATACTCTTCACTAAATCTCTCACCTCTACTAAACATAAAAATCGCATTCAAGAAATTGTGAATTCCCTTTAAATACATTGCCGATTCTTTTAAGATCATAGTAGGGTGACTCTCATAATGGGTCTTCCACTTTAAAGCATATTTATAATAATTGCTAAAATCCTGGACATGAATATAATACCAAACATGACTTTGGTAAAAATACAGTTTGCCATAAAAGTCCAAAGAGGCATAATTTATTCCATCGAGAGATTGATTAAAAAAAGACATCACTTCCAGGTAAGCAAGTTCTTCTTTGACATAGCCATGAGACAGATATCGACCATATAATAGCAATGACAAATTAGACAATTGATTATTGGCATTGACCTTTTTAAGCGCTTCGATTACCTCTTTAGAAAGATGTTCTGCTTTAGATTTAACACTACCTGTAATGTGTTGCGATTCGATTTTTTTTTCAAATTCTACACAGTTGAAATAAGCAGTATGCATCTCATGCCTCAATGCTAATCTTTTGGCTTTTTCCAATACTTGCAGCGCTTCTACATACATTCCTTTAGAATAAAAAACCCTAGCATTATCTTGTTGATCACGAATTTCTATATCCAACTTTTGGTTTATATGCAGATGTCTAACTGTCTTTAATACATGTTTGAGTAAATGGGCCTTCATGTTTGACAATTGACTTCTCTTCAATTCAGGAACCTTTTTCAAAATCATTTTCTCATCATAAATTTCCATCTTTTCAAGTGCATCAAACAATTGAATAAACAACTTATCTGATCCATTTGAAGAACGTGTAGAAACCTTAAAAAAGCGTTTTTCTGCCTTTGTCAAGCGTTTTATCAAGTTAAATAATACGTCGTTTCTCTTTTTGGACATCGTAATTAATTCAATTATTTATCTCTCATTATCAATATGTTATACTCTCAAGAATAGATTTTGATTTTCGTAAATATATAATTTTTAAATCAAGCTATTTGACAATTCTAACATAATTTAGTTTTAGAAAAACAAGAAATGTCACATACCAAAATAGATATATTCGATACTACGTTGCGGGATGGAGAACAAGTGCCAGGTTGCAAGCTAAATGTGGAAGAAAAAGTAATTATTGCCCAGCAGTTAGAAAAACTTGGGGTAAACATCATTGAAGCAGGATTTCCTATTTCTAGCCCTGGTGATTTTAAAGCTGTAAAAGAGATTTCAAAAACGATCAAAACAGCTTCAGTTTGTGGTCTTTCTAGATCTATTCAAAAAGATATAGATTGTGCTATCGATGCTTTAAAACAAGCAGCCCGTCCAAGGCTACATACTGGCATCGGAGTAAGTGATACGCATATAAAATACAAGTTCAAAACTACACATGAAAAAATCATCGAACGTGCAGTAGCAGCTGTAAAATATGCTAAAAACAAAATTGAAGACATAGAGTTTTATGCAGAAGACGCAGGTCGCGCCAAAAATGAATTCCTCGCAAAAGTTATCGAGGCAGCTATAAAAGCAGGTGCTACAGTTGTAAATATTCCTGACACAACTGGATACTGTCTACCTTCAGAATATCAAGAAAAAATAAAATACTTAGTTGACAATGTACGCGGAATAGAAAATGTAAAAATTGCAACACATTGTCATAATGACCTAGGATTGGCTACAGCAAATTCTATTGCAGGAATTATAGGGGGTGCGCAGCAGATAGAATGTACCATAAATGGCACTGGAGAAAGAGCAGGTAATACTGCATTAGAAGAAGTAGTCATGATAATCAAAAAAAGATTCCCAAATAATTTCTATACTGACATCAATACAAAATTACTGGCAAACACCAGCGAACTAGTATCTAACAGTATGGGCGTATACGTCCAATCTAACAAAGCGATTGTAGGAGAAAATGCCTTTGGTCATTCTTCAGGAATTCATCAAGACGGCGTTATAAAACATAGAGAAAACTATGAAATAATTGACCCAAGAGAAGTAGGTTACGACAATTCCAAGATCATTCTGACAGCAAGATCAGGAAGAGCAGCAGTAGCCTATAAAGCAAAGGCATTGGGATACGAACTGACTAAAAAATCATTGGACTTGACTTATCAGTCCTTCATCAATGAAGCTGATAAATACAAGGAGGTATCAGACAGTAGGTTACTTTCTATTCTAAAAACAATTCCTAGTTATTCAATAGTTTAAGATATGCCAAAAACTCTATTTGATAAAATATGGGAAAGACATATCGTCACCATGATTGACGACAACCAAGCCATACTATACATAGATCGTCATTTTATTCATGAAGTAACAAGTCCTCAAGCATTCAATGGTTTGACAAAACGGAAAGTAGGATTACACAATGTAAAACTTACTACAGCAACAGCAGATCACAATGTCCCAACCATTAATCAAGATCAGCCGATTAAAGATCCATTGTCAAAAAAACAAGTAGACGCATTAAATAAAAATTGTGCAGATTTCGGGATTGAGCTTTATGGACTTGGGCATGAAAAACAGGGCATAGTGCATGTCATTGGACCCGAATTAGGATTGACCAGACCTGGCATGACCATTGTCTGTGGTGACAGTCATACCTCAACACATGGCGCATTCGGATGTATAGCTTTTGGGATTGGAACGAGCGAAGTTGAACAAGTAATGGCATCACAATGCATCATTCAAAAAAAACCAAAACAAATGCTTATCAACGTCAATGGAAAATTATCTAAAGGGGTAAGCTCTAAAGATGTAATATTATATATTATATCAAAAATAGGCGTTGCAGGTGCTACAGGACATTTTGTAGAATACGCTGGCGATACTATCCAATCGCTTTCGCAAGAGGCTAGAATGACAGTTTGCAATATGAGCATTGAGATGGGTGCTAGAGGTGGACTAATAGCTCCAGATGAAAAAACCATTAGTTACTTAGAAGGAAAAGAAAACACCCCAAAAGACGAAGAATGGGAATTATCAAAAGCATTTTATCAAGAATTATATACAGAAGAAAATGCCAAATTTGATCAAGTATACAATTTTGATGCGACTGATATCAGTCCAATGATTACTTACGGAACAAATCCAGGAATGGGCATAAAAATAGATGAATCTATTCCAGAAAATACATCCAATAGTGAAAGCTTTAAAAAGTCGCTAAACTATATGGATTTGCAAAGTGGAAAAGAAATGTTAGGCATGCCTATAGATTATGTATTCATAGGTAGCTGTACAAACTCAAGAATTGAAGACTTAAGAGAAGTTGCCAGTTTTGTAAAAGGAAAACAAAAGGCTGATAAAGTTAAAGTATTTATCGTTCCTGGATCACAAGCAGTAGAGAAAATAGCTATAGCAGAAGGAATTGACAAGATACTAATTGATGCAGGATTCGAATTTAGACAAGCTGGCTGTTCAGCATGTTTAGGTATGAATGAAGATAAAATCCCACCAGGAAAATATTGCGTTTCTACTTCAAATAGAAACTTCGAAGGAAGACAAGGACCAGGTGCTAGGACATTATTGGCAAGTCCACTTACCGCAGCAGCAGCAGCAATTACAGGAAAAATTACGGACATCAGAACCATTTTAAATAACTAAGGAATGGAGAAATTTATTGATTTAAAAAGCACAGCAATTCCGCTTCCTATAGAAGATATTGATACAGATCAGATTATTCCAGCTAGATTTTTAAAAGCTACAACTAGACAAGGTTTTGGAGAGAATCTTTTTAGAGATTGGCGATACAATAGAGAAGGCCAGATTAATAATCAATTTGTATTAAACAATCCAATTTATCATGGGAAAATTTTAGTTTCAGGAAAAAACTTTGGTTGTGGCTCTAGTAGAGAGCATGCAGCTTGGGCATTATATGACTATGGATTCAGGGTTGTTGTCTCAAGTTTCTTTGCTGATATTTTTAAAAACAATGCATTAAACAATGGGTTACTGCCAATCACTGTTACTCCAGAGAAATTACATCAGATATTTTCATTAATAGAAAATGATCCAAACACAAATTTTTCTATTAACTTAGCGTCACAAACTTTTTCCCAACCTAAGTCTGGTGTAGAAATATCATTTGATATTGATCCATTTAAAAAAATGTGCCTCACAAAAGGTATGGATACTATTGATTACTTAATTAGTCAAAAAGAATCCATTACTCAATTTGAAGCCAATCATAAAATATATTAATTACACATTTATGATAACTAAGAAAATAGCAGTTTTACCAGGAGATGGTGTTGGTCCTGAGGTTGTTGCTCAAGCCGTAAAGGTCATAGAGGCTGTCAGTGAAAAACATAATATAAAGTTTGAACTCGCTTATGCAGATATTGGTGCTTCTGCTATAGACAAAACTGGCGTCCCTCTCCCCGATGCAACTATTAAAATCTGTAGAGAGGCAGATGCAGTGTTACTTGGAGCAATCGGTGATCCAAAATATGACAATAATCCAGAAGCAAAAGTTAGGCCTGAACAAGGATTACTTGGATTAAGAAAAGAGTTAGACATTTACTTAAACATCAGACCTGTAATTTCTTACAAATCATTACATGCCTTATCACCATTAAAAGAAGAAATAATTAAAGGTGTGGATATGGTCATCTATCGTGAATTAACAGGAGGAATCTACTTTGGTAAAAAAGGCACTAAAGAAGATGGAAATGTAGCCTATGATACTTGTAGATATTCTGTTAAAGAAATTGATAGAATCGCAAGAAAAGCATTTGAGGCTGCCAGAAAAAGATCTAATAAGGTCACACTTGTCGATAAAGCAAATGTGCTAGAAACATCAAAACTATGGAGAAGAGTAGTCAGTAAAATCGCTACAGAGTATCCAGACGTTACACTCGAGTATATGTACGTTGACAATGCATCTATGCAATTGGTATTAACGCCAAGCGAATTTGATGTGATATTGACTGGAAATATGTTTGGTGATATTTTATCAGATGAAGCGAGTGTTATTGCTGGTTCAATAGGATTATTGCCTTCAGCTTCATATGGAGATAAAAATGCATTGTTCGAACCAGTACATGGGTCGTACCCTCAAGCTGCAAATCAAGATAAAGCCAATCCTCTAGCAACTATTCTTTCTGTTGCAATGATGTTTGAGTATTTTGATATGCAAGATTATGCCAATGACATTTATGGCGCTGTAAAAAGAGTAATCAATGAAGGAATAAGTACAGAGGACTTAAAACCACGAATCTTTACTAGTTGCTCGGAATTGGGAGACATCATTTATACCTTGATCGCTGATAATCTTGTAGATTTGAATACTGCAAAAATGTCTACAGCCAAATCGGTAATAATTTAAAATTGGATGCTGACTTAGTAAAACAGATATAAATTGTATACTTTAGATTTCAAATTGAAAAATAAACCTAGTGATAATTAGCATTAATATTATTAACACAATAGTCTTTGTCATTATTAATCATACATGACACTAGGAAAACGATATTGATATTTTAAAAAATATTTAAAGCCATTTTCCTAAAGAAAGTGGCTTTTTTAATTGATGATAAAACATAAATGAGTTTAAACAAATACAGCAAAACAGTAACTCAAGATCCAAGTCAACCTGCTGCACAAGCCATGCTTTATGGCGTTGGATTGACAGAGGAAGATATGAAAAAAGCACAAGTAGGAATTGTCAGTACTGGCTGGGAAGGCAATACCTGTAATATGCATCTCAATGGATTAGCCAAAGAGATTAAAGCTTCTGTTATCCAAGAAGAATTGGTAGCATTAATTTTTCATACCATAGGAGTATCTGATGGCATTTCTATGGGTACTGCAGGAATGCGTTACTCGCTTCCTTCTCGTGAAATCATAGCAGACTCTATAGAAACTGTTGCATCTGCGCAATGGTATGATGCTCTTATCACGGTTGTCGGTTGTGATAAGAATATGCCTGGTGCAATGATGGGACTTAGTAGATTAAATCGACCTGCAGTTTTGGTTTATGGAGGAACCATTAGTCCTGGGCATCATGATGGAAGAAAATTAGATATCGTTTCGGCATTCGAAGCATTGGGAGAAAAAAATGCGGGATTAATTACTGAAGAAACTTTCAAAGAAATTATAAAAAATGCTTGCCCTTCAGCTGGTGCGTGTGGTGGCATGTACACTGCAAATACAATGGCATCATCTATCGAGGCATTGGGATTAAGTTTGCCATATAATAGTTCGATACCCGCAACAAGCGATGCAAAAAAAGGAGAATTTAGTAAAATTGCAAAAGCAATAAAACACTGCTTACAATATGATCTAAAGCCACTGGATATCCTAACAAAAAAATCGTTTGAAAACGCATTTAGACTTATTACTGTTCTTGGTGGATCTACAAATGCAGTTCTTCATTTAATTGCAATTGCAAGAGAAGCAAGAATTGATTTTGACATAAAAGACATCCAACATATAAGTGACAATACCCCTTTCTTAGCAGATTTAAAACCATCAGGAAAGTATGTCATGGAAGATTTATTTAATGCAGGCGGAGTACCAGCTGTGATGAAAATGATGCTAAACGAAGGTCTTCTTCATGGGGATTGTAAAACGGTCACGGGAAAGACCATCGAAGAAAACTTAGCAGATATAAAACCTATAGGAAAAGAAGAATCCATACTCTACCCTATTTCAAATCCGATTAAAGAAACGGGACACATTCAGATCCTATATGGAAATTTAGCCAAAGAAGGTTCTGTATCTAAAATAACTGGAAAAGAAGGAAATCAATTTTTTGGCCCAGCAAGAGTATTCGATAGTGAAGTCGAAACCAATGAAGCTATTCTTGCAAATAAAATTGTCGAAGGAGAAGTAATTGTCATCAGATATTGCGGACCAAAAGGAGGACCAGGAATGCCAGAAATGCTAAAGCCTACTTCAGCAATAATGGGTGCAGGTCTTGGAGATAAAGTAGCATTAATTACTGATGGAAGATTTAGCGGTGGGACACATGGGTTTGTAGTAGGACACATTACTCCTGAAGCATACGAAGGTGGAACAATTGGATTAATCCAAGATGGCGATATGATAGAAATCGACATTTCTAAAAATAGCATCAATGTAAATCTGACCGATGAAGAATTGGCAGAAAGAAGAAAAAATTGGACTCGAAAAGAAAATGAAGTAAGTTTCTTTTTAAAAAAATATAGAAAGACCGTTGCATCAGCAAGTGAAGGCTGCGTAACCACAAATTAATATTAATGGAATCATCTATTTCAAGAAAAAAAACTAGTAAACCACAACAGAAAAAAGTGGCAACAAAAAAAATATCTGGTGCACAAGCAGTAATGCGGTGCTTACAGGAAGAAAATGTAAATCTAATTTTCGGGTATCCGGGTGGAGCGATCATGCCTATCTATGATGCACTCTATGATTATCAAGACTCTATACAGCATATATTAACACGACATGAACAAGGTGCCATTCATGCCGCCCAAGGATATGCACGTGTTACGAGAAAGCCAGGTGTCGTATTTGCAACTTCTGGACCAGGAGCAACAAATCTTATTACTGGATTAGGAGATGCCATGCTTGATTCTACTCCATTGGTATGTATTACTGGGCAAGTATATAGAAAACTTTTGGGCTCTGACGCATTCCAAGAAGTGGATGTTATAGGATGTAGCACACCAGTTACAAAATGGAATTATCAAGTTACTCAACCAGAAGAAATCCCTGAAATATTGGCAAAAGCATTTTACATTGCTAATTCAGGACGTCCAGGGCCAGTACTTATCGATATCACTAAAAATGCCCAAATCGATAGCTTATCATTTAGTTACAAAAAAAATCCAAGTATTCGCTCCTATGTTCCCAAATATAAGATTCAAAAAGAACAAATAAGTGCGGCAGCTGAAGCAATAAACAAAGCAAAAAAACCATTGATTCTAGCTGGACACGGGATTCATATTGCTAAAGCACAAAAGCTTTTTAAAAACTTTGTAGAGAAATCTGGAATACCAGTTGCATCCACCATTCATGGATTATCTGCTTTGCCAGACGATCACCCGCTACAAGTTGGAATGCTAGGAATGCATGGCAATTATGCACCTAATATGAAGACCAATGAATGTGATTTACTAATCGCCATTGGAATGCGTTTTGACGATAGAGTCACTGGTAACCTAGAGAAGTATGCGAAACAAGCTAAGAAAATTCACATAGAAATAGATCCTGCTGAAATCAATAAAAATGTATCTGTAGAATACCCAATATTAGGTGATGCAAAAGATGCCATCAAAGCATTAACACCATTGGTCAAAGAAAAAAAATACCCTAAGTGGTGCAAAGAATTTGATGCATTATATAAAAAAGAATTTCAGAAAGTTATCAAGCATGATCTGAATCCAAAAAGAGATGTTATAACAATGGGTCGTGCCATTAAGGAAGTTTCTATTCAAACTCAAGGTAAAGCGATCGTAGCTACAGATGTAGGTCAGCATCAGATGGCAGCGGCACGTTATTACGACTACCTAGGTCACGATCAGTGGTTATCTTCTGGAGGTGCTGGAACAATGGGTTTTGGATTACCCGCAGCGATTGGTGCACAATTGGGACAACCAAAAAAAACTGTGGTTTCTTTTATCGGAGATGGTGGTTTCCAAATGACATTACAAGAACTAGGAGTCTGCGCACAATGGAATGTACCTGTTAAAGTTGTACTTCTTGACAACGAACATTTAGGCATGGTACGTCAATGGCAAGAGTTGTTTTTTGAAAGAAGGTACTCATCTGTTGAATTACAAAATCCAGATTTCGTAATGATCTCTAAAGGTTTTGGCGTTGAAGCATCAACAGTTAGTGATCCGAATGAACTAGAAACTGCTGTAGAAAAAATGCTTAAGCACGATGGTCCATATGTGCTACATGTAAAAGTGCTAAAAGAAGAAAATGTTTTTCCAATGATTGCCACAGGAAAATCTGTGTCTGAAATACAATTGTCATAAATGAAACAAGAATTTACTATATCAATATTTACGGAAAATAAAACTGGAGTCCTTAGTCGAGTAATTTCGATATTCACAAAAAGACACATTAATATTGAAAGCATCACTGCATCTCAGTCTGCTATAGAAAACATTCATAAATTTTCTATAGTAGTAAAAGTAACACTTGAGAATGTGGTAAAATTAGTTGCTCAAATAGATAAACAAGTGGACATCATCAAAGCATTCCATTACAGCAATGATGAAATCGTTTATCAAGAAATAGCATTATACAAGGTACCTAGTGAGGCTTTATATAATGGGACGAATGTAGAAAAACTCATCAGGAAACACAATGCAAGAATTCTCGATATAGAACCAGAATATATTATCATAGAAAAAACTGGACTTCAAGAAGAAACAGAAGCATTGTTAGAAGATTTGCGTGAATTTAATATTTATGAATTTGTGCGCTCTGGAAGAGTAGCCATAGTTAAACCTATGGAAAGATTAAACACTTATTTGGATTCAATTAAAACTAAAATAAAAAAATAATATGGCATTATTAGATTTCGGTGGAACGGAAGAAAATGTAGTAACTAGAGAAGAATTCCCTTTAGAGAAAGCAAGAGAGATACTTAAGGACGAGACGATTGCAATCATCGGATACGGTGTGCAAGGTCCTGGACAAGCACTAAACTTAAAAGACAATGGATTCAATGTAATCGTTGGTCAGAGAAGTCCATCGGCTTCTTATGACAAGGCAATTGCTGATGGTTTTGTACCAGGCGAAACATTGTTTAGTATAGAAGAAGCCGCAGAAAAAGGAACTGTTATTCAATACCTACTTTCTGATGCAGCGCAGATTGCAGTTTGGCCAACATTAAAACCATATTTAACCAAAGGAAAAGCATTGTACTTTTCTCATGGCTTCGGTATTACATACAAAGAAAGAACAGGCATTATCCCTCCAGAAGATGTAGACGTAATCTTAGCTGCTCCAAAAGGAAGTGGTACAAGTTTGAGAAGATTATTCCTAGCAGGAAAAGGATTGAACTCTAGCTTTGCCATATTTCAAGATGCTACTGGAAACGCAAGAGATAGAATTATTGCATTAGGCATAGGAATCGGATCAGGATACTTATTTGAAACAAATTTTAAAAAAGAAGTGTATAGCGACCTTACTGGAGAACGTGGTTCTTTAATGGGTGCAATCCAAGGTTTGTTTGCTGCGCAATATGACTTGCTTAGAGCTCGAGGACATTCTCCTTCTGAAGCATTTAACGAAACAGTAGAAGAAGCAACGGAATCA